>JAGVEU010000235.1 GCA_020057985.1 Calditrichota bacterium
AAATCCCGCTGGAGAATCGAACTCTTCTTCAAGTGGATCAAACAAAACCTCAAGGTCACCACCTTCTTCGGACGAAGTGAAAATGCTGTGCGCTGGCGACTACTCACCGCACTCTGTCTCTACCTACTCTTGACAATGCTCAAATTCCACTTCCTCCTCCAGAGCTCGCTGAGGATGATCCATCAACTGATCGAACACTACCTCTTCGACAATGTTGCCCTCGATGATCTGCTCTTCGGTACATTTCAGTTCCAAACCTAAACCTTCCATTTTCAATGCGCTACATTAAGATAATAGTGCCGTCAACGGGGGGAGATTTCACGCCCTGAACGAGGGAACCCATAAACAAAATAGCAAACCTTGGGAAAATGCAAATGGCGATCTTCGCGACTTGGTGACACTTGCTCGACCGAATGGTTAGCCTTTCAAGAAAAAAGCCCCTTGTCGAAGGGCTTTTTCTGCGCGAGCATCTGCTGCAAAGTACTGTGCAAGAGCGGCTACAAGGCAGGACGGTAGAGAATACCGTTGGGATGAATGCCGACCGGTATCGTGGCGATGACCATTCGGCTTTCGCAGTCTATAACGGAAACCGTGTTGCTCATTTCGTTGGTCACATACACTCGTTCGCCATTGGGGCTGAAGGCAATTCCATGCGCCCGTTGGCCGGTGGGAATAGATGCAACAAAGGAACGCGAGGTCAAATCGAAGATGTGAATCTGTCCGTTATCTTCATCGGCGATGTATGCTTCGTTTCGGACCGGATTAACGAATGCCTGGCCGGGGGTAAAGCCAAGCGCCAGTGTCGTGTCCACGGCAAAGGGATTAAGCGTTATGATCGTGATGCTCTTCGATCCTTCGTTGGTCACCCAAGCTTTCTGACCATCCGGCGTTATCCACGCACCGACAGGAGTCGTTCCGGCGGAAACTCCGTCATTCGGCAAGCTCGCATTCAAGTGGATTCTGGTAATTGAGGCGCTGCCGCTATTCGCCGTGAACGCATATTGACTGTCCGGAGACAGACTCACCTCCAGCGGTGTGGTGCCTGTCACGTAGCTGCTGACCTCAGCGAGCGTCAGCGCTGAGTATCGGTGCACCATGTTGTGAGTGGCATTGGCAAGCACGATGCTTTGGCCATCGGAAGTCATAACTCCGTTGTGTACGACTCCGGCTACTGTAATCCTGCCCGTTTCGAGCAGGGTGCGCGAGTTTATAAGGAGAACTCTTGAGGTCCCCGTGCTGCCGCCATGCGCGCCTGAACCGCCGCCATGACCGCCGCTCAGATCTCCGCCCGGATCGGAAACGAGCAGTGTGGATCTATCCGGAGACAGATAGATATGATGAAGGTACCTGATATTTTCCAGTGGTTGGATCCCGAGCAGCATGTTGGTTGCCGGGTCAATGGCAGCGATATCACCTGAACCACCGTCCACTGCGAAGACCACGTCTTGCGAAAGGTCAAGGGCGATCTGATGCATGACGGAGGGCCCTGTGGAAAACGAAACACGGATCTCGTCTTCCTCCATTCCGCCCATCATCATGCCGTTGTCCATGCCGTCCATACCGCCCATGCCCATCGTGTCGAGCATCGGGTGATACATCATTCCGTTTTCCCCCGTCATCATTCCCATCATGTGCACAGTGTAGGTCGTGTTTTCCTCGAGCTGAGTTGCCGGACGAAACGTCATCACCGTGCGCTCCGCATTCCATGTGGAGCTTCCGGCCATCGCCGCCATTCCGACTCCCCAACCTTTGTGAAGCATGAAGTGGCGCTCCATGCTGTCCGTCATCATGGACTGATTGAAACCTACGGTGACTGTCGTTTGAGCAGGCACGTTGACAGAATTGTCCATCGGATTCACCGTGACGAGAACCTGAGTGGGTGTGTTGCTGTCTGTGCTGCTTTTCTTGCAGCCGATGAATATAGCGAATACGAATAGTGGCGCGATGACGAAAATGGAGCTGGACTTCATTCTTGTTCTTTTCTCTTGTGGATTTCTTTATTTACTGATGTTTGTAGCCATATTTCAGGAAGCACCAGATACACCGAACTCACGGACATTGACGACGATTCCGGGCAAGGCGGTCAATGTTGATGATCCGCTTTAGACGGTTCCTTTCGCTCAGGTTCACTCTTGTCGGTGGGCGACGAATCAGACGGCTCGGTTTCTCGGAGTTTTCCGAGATACTTGTCCCGCTCCTTCATGAACTTCGAGACACAGCCGTTGCAGCAGAAGCGAACAAGCCGGTTGTTGTAGACGAAGTCTACCGGATCACCCATGTCGCCACCGAGCTTTTCTCCGCTCACGATGCAAGTCAGGAGCGGATACGAAGGTTTTTCTTTGGCGATGATCGCATCATCAAGCTGCTTCAAATACTTCATCTTAGCTTTCTCAAACTTCGGCGGGCAGCCGTTGCAGCAGAAACGCACTTCCCGGCCGTCATAGCTTCTGATTACCGGATCACCCATCGCGCCCAGCTTTTCACCGCTGACAATGCAATAGTCAATCGGATAAGCTGAAATCGCCATTGATGCTCCGGTAGCTCCGTGCTGCATGTCGCCGTGATCCATTCCACAACCCATCATACACATTTGCGTGTGGCCGGAGCCATGACGGTTGTCATGTTTGATCACCGTTGTCACGACGAAGGTGACGAGCATTGCGCCCATTGCGATGGCCATAAAGAGTCCCATGTTAGATCCTTTCTTAGCTGGTTACGGTTACAGGTCCTGACTTAACTTCCTTGCGCTTCCACAAGTAATAGATCGCCGGATAAACGAGAAGTTCCATTGCAAACGACGTGATCAATCCACCGACCATCGGGGCGGCGATTCGTTTCATCAGATCCGATCCCGTTCCGGTAGACCACATGATGGGCAGCAAACCGATGAATGTGGCGCAAACCGTCATCGCCTTGGGCCTTACGCGCTTGACGGCGCCGTGGACAATCGCTTCGACCAAATCGCCTGTGGTGCGGAGTCGCCCTTTGGCTTTGGCTTCGTCATGCGAGAGATCGAGAAAGAGCAGCATGAACACTCCGGTTTCGGCGTCCAAGCCGAGGAGTGCAATCATTCCGACCCAGACTGCAATCGAGACATTGTAGCCCAGCAAGTAGACGAGCCAGATGGCGCCGACGGCGGAAAACGGAACGGCAAGCATAACGACCGCCGACTTGAAACTCGACTTCGTGTTCATATACAGCAGCGCGAAGATCAATACCAACGTCAGCGGCAGAATGAACTTGAGACGCTCCTTGACACGCAGCATGTTTTCGTACTGACCGCTCCAGACGAGTGAATAGCCTGTCGGGAGTTTCACTGAAGCAGAAACCGCTTGCTTGGCGTGCTCCACGTAGCTTCCAATATCCACTTTGGAGGTATTGAAGTCCACGTAGACATATCCCGCCAGCAAGCCGTTTTCGTCGCGGATCATCGCCGGGCCTTCGACCAGTTTGACGTCTGCGATTTCGGCCATGGGAATTTGTCCCATTCCGTCGGGAAGCGGAAGAAGCACACGACGCAGTGCATCAAGGTTATCGCGATAGTCGCGGGCATAGCGCACGTTCACTCCGTAGCGCGCGCGGCCATCAATGGCAATGGTTTGATTATCGCCCCCGACCGCCGTCATGACCATCATATTGGCGTCATCCACTGAAAGTCCATAGCGGGCCAGCCGGTCGCGCTTCAGCTCAAAATCGAGGAAGTAGCCGCTTGCCACTCGTTCCGCATAAATGCTGCGTGTGTCCGGTACGCCCTGCATCGCCGATTCAACCTCCAGAGCGATGCGCTGAATGCTATCAAGACTACTTCCGGAGATTTTGATTCCAATCGGTGTACGAATGCCCGTCGAGAGCATATCAAGCCGTGCTTTGATGGGCATGGTCCAGGCGTTACTGATTCCCGGCAACTGCAGAGTTTCATCCAACTCCGCAATCAGTTCCTCTTCCGTGATGCGGTCCCGCCATGCAGTGCGAAGAACTCCTTTCAGCCATTCGGGAGCCCAAGAGGAATACCAACGAGGCTTCTCGCGCCACTCCAATTCCGGCTTCAGCAGAATGGTGGTCTCCATCATGGTGAACGGAGCCGGATCGGTGGAGGTTTCTGCACGCCCCGCTTTGCCAAAGACGCGATCTACCTCAGGAAAAGTCATAAGCAGCTTGTCCTGCACCTGAAGCGCCTTTTGCGCCTCAGCCACAGACATTCCCGGCTGCACTGCTGAAGGCATATAGAGCAGACTGCCCTCGCGGAGCGGCGGCATGAACTCTGATCCAAGTTTCAAGTACACAGGAATCGTGGAGGCCACGATGAGCAAGCTGGCCAGGATGGTGGCTTTGGGATGCCGGAGCACAAAACGGCACGGCGGCTCGTAGATGCGATGCAGCAAGTGGCTGATCGGATGCTTCTCTTCGGAATAGTACTTGCCCACAACGAGCTTTGTGGCAGTCCAAGCCAGAAAGCGAGGACGAAATTTGTACGGCTCGATTCGCGCAAACATCATGCGCATCGCCGGATCCAGTGTGATTGCCAACACCGCCGCTATCGCCATTGCGAGGTTTTTCGAGTAAGCGAGCGGCTTGAAGAGTCTTCCTTCCTGATCCAGCAAGGTGAAGATTGGCATGAAGGCAACCGCAATGACAAGCAGCGAAAAGAACACGGAAGGCCCGACTTCGAGCAACGCTTCCAGTCGGATCTTATGGAAATCACCTTTCATTCCATCCGCTTGCCAGTGATAAATCTTGTTATAGGCGTTCTCGACTTCCACGATTGCGCCATCTACGAGCACACCGATGGAGATGGCGATTCCGGCAAGGGACATGAGATTCGCCGTCAGACCCATCATGTACATGGGGATAAATGCCAAGGCTACACTCACCGGAATCGTTATAATCGGAATCGCCGCCGAGGGAATGTGCCAGAGGAACAGCAGAATCACAATCGCAACGATGATCATTTCCTCGATCAGTTTGCCCTTGACAGTTTCAATGGCGCGTCCGATCAGCTCCGAGCGGTCATAGGTCGTGACAATTTTGACACCTTCCGGCAAGGAAGGCTTCAGCTCCTCCAACTTCGCTTTGACGCGCTCGATGACGTTGAGCGCATTTTCACCCTGCCGCATGACCACGATGCCGCCCACGATGTCCCCTTGACCGTTGTAATCGGCAATGCCGCGTCTGAGTTCTGGGCCTAATGCGACTGTGCCAACGTCCTTGACCGTGATGGGTGTTCCGCTTTCGGTCTTGAGCACAAGTTGTTCAAGATCCGCCTCAGACTTCACATAGCCACGTCCGCGCACCATGTACTCGCGTCCGGCAATTTCCACCAACCGCCCGCCCACGTCGTTGTTGCCTTTGCGTACAGCTTCGATAACGACATCCAGCGATAGCCCATAATTGGCCAGAGCATTGGGATTGATCGTGACCTGATACTGCCGAACTTGGCCGCCGACGACAGCCACTTCGGCAACACCGGGCACACTCTGAATGGCATAGCGCAGAAACCAATCCTGATAGCTGCGCAGTTCATCATTCGTATGTTTGCCCGAAGTATCCAGCAGAGCATATTGAAAGACCCAGCCAAGACTTGTCGCGTCAGGTCCCAGCTCGGTCTTGACGCCGCTTGGAAGCTGCGACGTGATCTTGGAGAGATACTCAAGCACTCGCGTGCGCGCCCAGTAAATGTCCGTGCCGTCTTCAAAGATCACATAGACAAAGCTGTAGCCAAAGTCGGAGAAGCCGCGAATGGCTTTGACTTTCGGCGCGCCGAGCAGCGAGCTAATGATGGGATAGGTTACCTGATCTTCGAGAATATCGGGGCTGCGATCCCATCGCGAATAGACAATGACCTGTGTGTCTGAAAGGTCTGGCAACGCATCAAGGGAGATGCGCTTCATTGTCCAAACCGCGATGACAAGTGCAACGATGGTCGCAGCGATCACAAGGAAGCGATTCTCGGCGGAGAACCGGATAATTTTCTGGATCATGATTACGAACCCGATACCGCTGCAAGCGCGGCTCGGAGCGAAGACTCCGAATCAATGAGGAAGTTGGCGCGCGTGACCACGGATTCGCCCTCGCGCAGCCCTTCGATCACTTCTATTCGTGTTCCCGATCTCTGACCCACCTTCACGGCGCGAGGCTCGAATAGTCCATCGCCCACCGAGACAAACACCATGTTGCCTCGTCCCGATGGAATGATGGCATCCGATGGGATTATCAGCGACTGGTGAGGAATGCTTTGGAAAAGAACCTCAGCAAACATCTCCGGCTTGAGCTCTCCGCTTGTGTTTTCGACAGTAAGCCGCAACTTGAGGGTACGACTCTGCGGGTCGAGAACCGGATCAACAAACTCGATCTTGCCCTTGAAAACGCGATCAGGGAGCGACCACAAGGTTACTGAAGCGGGAGTTCCGATCTTTGCCCGAGCGACATCAGATTGGTAGGCGTCCGCCAACACCCAGACTGAACTCAGATCCGTGATTTCATAAGCTGCTTCGCCGGGGTTGAGTGCCGAGCCTTCGACGACGTTTTTTACAGTAACTACTCCGGTCACAGGGGAAACGACAGTCAAAGACTTCACGATCTCGCCGATTTGCTCGAGATGGGTAATCTGCTTTTCGGTCACGTCCCAGAGCGCGAGCTTTTTTCTGGCGGCAGCGATCATTGCGCTGTCATTCGCTGACATGCGGCTGCTTATGCTTGCACGGGCGAGCAGATACTCCTGCTGTGCCGCATAGAGTTCCGGACTGTAGAAGGTGAAGAGTTCTTCGCCCTGCCTGACAGAGCGACCGGCAAAATCCACGAAGACGCGCTCAACATAGCCGGACACTTTGACGGTGATCTTGCTGACCTTCGTCGGATTCACCTGCACACGACCAACTGTCCGCCAGTCTTCACTAATGCTGTCACGTGTGACCGGAGCCGTTCGCAGACCGATCAATTGCTGCCGCTTGGCATCAATAGTCACACCTGCGCGGCCTGACACAGTCTCCGCGCCACCGCTATTCTCATCCTCATAGACAGGAACATAGTCCATACCCATCTCATCTTTACGGGGAACGGGCGATGTTTGTTTGGGGTCCATCGGAGAGCGATAGAAGGCGATCTTACGTTCCTTGCCGGAGCTTGCTGATTCTTTTTTGGCAGAGCCCTTCATCTTTACCAGTTTCATGCCGCAAAGCGGGCAGTCACTTGGACGGTCTGAGATAATCGTCGGGTGCATCGGGCACTGATATTTATTCGCTGCATCCGTCGCGGGTTCGGTCGCCTCGTCAGATACAGAT
>JAGVEU010000329.1 GCA_020057985.1 Calditrichota bacterium
CTCCACCGCCCCAGTATGAAGCATAGCAATTACTGAAAACGCAGTTTCGCAGAGAGACGTTAGTTCGAATGGTAAAGTCGTTTCGCATAACGGCTATCCCCCCACCTATGCCAGCGCTGCAGTTTCGAATCTGACAATGTTCCATGCGAACCGCAGACCGACGAACATAAACTGCACCTCCGACGAACCACTCCTCTTCACCGTCATAGAAGTATGTTCCAGTGCCGCCTGTCATCGTCAGGCCGACAAGCCTGCCAAGTGCTGTCTCGCCGTAGACATAAACAAAGCAGGAATTGGTATCCTGTCTTGTCGGGTCTGCCCAGATGATCGTTCGAGCAACATGCGATGTGTCTCCATCGAAGAGGAACAGACTACCAATAGTGAGTGTCTTCCCGTATAGCACCACTGACTCGGTGTAAATACCTTCATGAACGAGTATCGTATCATTTTCATTCGCAGTGTGAACGGCCGCTTGAATGGATTCTGTGGGATGTACATCATGAATTACGCCAAAGACGACCTGTGAAACGGAGATCACGAGCAAACAAAGAAGTCTTGTCATTGCAGGCTACCTTTTCTAACTAACCCGCGAGTGGCTGGACGCTCGCGGGTCTGGTTGCCGTTAGTTTGGTTGGCCTACCGGACAAAGAGGAACCGTTTTCTCTGTGGGATCCCAGATATTGCCGACTGCCTTTCCAGAAGTCACATCCGCACGGGTATGGAATTCCCATGCGCTTATTGGGCTTTCCAGCATGTCTGAGGCGATACAATGGACAGAACCGTTCGATCCGAAAGGTCCTGCGCCTATGTTGCCATCCATATATCTGAGCCAACTCGTGATGTGGCCTACGGCTGGCGCCTCAGCTCGCATCGTGTGCCTCCCGGCGGTAGTAACTGAAAAGGTTGTTACTTGCTCTGATAAACCGATCTGCGTATGAGTATGGGTGAATATCCATGCGCTCGAAATCCCGCTAATCGCGAGAATACTGAAGTGGGCAAGAAGAGCTAACTTGCGCCCCCCCCTGAACTTACGAAAATTTCTAACCATGATTTTCTCTCTTTTCTTGTTTGATTTGGAACGTTACACCGCCAATCCTCCAGCCAAAGACCAGCAGATTAGAGCTAATGTTCTATAATATACACTCTGTTTTTCAAGAGTCAAGTGAATTGTTCTCTTATTGTACGAAATCGTTATTGCTTTGAAGATAGAAAGAAGCTAACTTAATTCGCTTGCTGAATGCGCTTTTCTGACCCATCAACTTCCCGGTGGCAAGGAGGTAGCACAATCATCTTTACGATCTTTCACGGGGGATATAGGGGAGGACACTGTATAGCGACCATAAGATAGCTTCACGAGGAGAGCGCATCAACCGATGCGCTCTTCTTATCGTCTAACCACAAATCTACTTCTTAGGAAAGCTTAGCGTAAATCTCGATCCCCATCCCTTTTCGGAGACAACCGAGATTGTGCCGTGGTGGAGTTCCATGATATTCTTGCTTAGGTACAAGCCGAGACCCGTGCCGTTGCCTGCTGAGCGGTAGGTGAAGAATGGCTCAAAGATTTGGCTGAGATGCTCTTGCGGAATTCCAACACCGGAATCTTCGACGCTCAGATCAATCGAATGCTCGCCGACTGCAGTGGTGATTCCCAGTTTTCCTCCTTGCGGCATCGCCTCGATAGCATTCAGGGTCAGGTTGAGAATAACCTGCTGGATTTCCTGCGGAGACCCCTCGATATTCGGAAGATCGGCAGCAAGATCAAGATTCAGATCTATGCTTGCTTCGCGTAACTGCTTGCCCACCAGTGTGACCACCTTGCGCGTAATCTCATTCAGATTAAGCGGAGCTTGAATCGTCGGCCCGCGATGCAAGTCCAGCATTCCGCGCACAATCTGTCGAATGCGGTCAATCCCCTCAGAGATCAACTCGAGATTCTGCGCCGGATCTTCCTGACTTCTGAACTTCTTGACTGCTGTGCTAAGATGCGAGGAAATTGCCTGCAATGGATTGTTGATTTCGTGAGCCACTCCGGCAGCTAACCGTCCGGTGGCGGCGAGTCGTTCGGCGGTAATAAGCTGTTGTAACAACGCACGCTGCTCCGTGATGTCACGGATGATTCCCTGAGATCCTTTGAGCACTCCCCCCTGCCGCACAATCGTGCGATTAATTTCCAGCATCCGTTTATCGCCTTGCCGGGTCAGCAGCTCCACGTGATGAATAGTATGCTCGCCCGCGAAAGACTCCAGAGCCTGTATGGCGCGGCGATTCGTGGGGTTGTCCGTCGCAAGTTCCTCAAATAGCAGACGCAACGGACGACCGATGTAGTTCTCACGAATATAGCCAAGGGTGCTCGTGAAGGCTTCGTTCAAGTAGATAATCTTGTCGTTCTCGTCAGCGATATAGACAATATCCGTCGTGGAGTTGACGAGCCGGCTGAATTTCTCTTCGGAGTATCTCAGTTCTGAAGTACGCTCTTGCACTCGCCGCTCGAGATCCTCCGCTCGTCTTTTCAGTTGCTGCTGCAATTCATGAGCCTCGATTTGCAGCGCACCGTGGCTGAGTAACGTGACCAGCAATTGAATGATCTCCACCGATGGCTTGCGTCCGTCCACTGGTGAAGTCACCGAGAGATAGCCGAAGATGGTTCCGTCATGCCGCATCATGGGAATTGACACGCGGTCACCCGCTCGCCAATCCATTATCTCTTGCTCAGAACCCATCCCGTTGCGGGATAACGTGCGCGTCAGAATCGCGCTTCCGATCTGCTCTTCCCTGACGTCAAACTCATAGGGCCGCAACGGCTGATCCTTCAGCAACCGCAGGGATTCTTTCAGGTCGTCGGGAACGCCACCCTCCACCCAGACGCCCACATGCCGAATACGGAATTTCTCATCGCCCACAAGAATGACCACTTGTTTGAACGCACCAGCCTCGACAATGGACTGACAGACAAACTCCAGCATGTGATCCGGTTGATCCAGCAGCGCGATGCGAGAACTGACCCAGAACAAATGCGACAACATGCCCTGATAGCGCTGCATCTCTGCGGTGCGCTCGTTAACCTTCATTTCCAGGGCAAGATTGGCTTCTTGTAGACTCCGCGCAAATTCCCGGTTCTGGACCGTGAGCCGTTTCGCTTGTGCGGCACGCTCGACCAGAATTACCACTTCCTTCAGAGAAGAAAAAGGCTTTCTCGCAAAGGAAAAAGCCTGCTCCGAAAACGCAGCAATCGCATCGTCAAGACCTGCCTGTCCGGACATCAGGATCTTGCTCATGTCGGGATGGATCTGATTCAGTTCGCGCAGCACGGCGTGTCCGTCCATCTTCCCCGACAAGTAAATATCAATCAGCGCCACGTCCGCTTGCTGAAGGGATTTCAGCTCCAGAGCTTCCGTTCCGCTTGCGGCGAGTAGCACATGAAAGCCGTGCTGCTTCAAGGCGGCTTCAAGTAGCAGGCGGATTGGCTCTTCGTCATCAACAACGAGAACAGTAATTGGCGCTTGCGGTTCCTGAGTCAATTCAAGAGGTTCTTCACTATAGTTTGCGCCGCAGGTCTCATTGCCGCGGCGGAAACATCAAGATGTGTTACGAGGCGAAACTTCCGCTCGCCGAATGGGAAAAACAATACTCCGTCCTTCTTGCATCGCTCCACGAGCGTGGCTGAGTTGACGCTCTGTTTAACGATCGTCACAATCAAAATATTAGACTGCATGGGACCTTCGATCTTCAGATCGGAACTCTGCAGCAACAAGTCAGCAAGTTCAGCGGCTTTGGCATGATCCTCGGCCAATCGCTCGCGGTGATGGTTGACCGCATAGAGCGCGCCTGCTGCAATGATTCCTGCCTGTCTCATTCCTCCGCCGAAGACTTTGCGAAAGCGATGTGCGCGACGAATAAAGTCCTTTGAGCCAGCCACTGCACTCCCCACCGGAGCGCCAAGTCCCTTCGAGAAACACACTGAGACTGTGTCGCCGTGCTTGGCAATCTCCGCTTCACGCGTATTCAGAGCAACGGCTGCATTCCAAAGACGCGCGCCGTCCATGTGCACGTTCGCATTCTTGTTATGCGCCACGTCATAAATTTCTTGCAGCGCGTTCAACTCATAGACGGTTCCACCACCGCGATTATGTGTGTTTTCCACAGCCACAAGCGTTGTCGGCGCAAAGTGCGAGTCCCCAGCGTGAAACGAATTCCCTACTAGCGTTGCAGAAAGTCTGCCAAAGTCCCCCGCAAGCGGCCTAAGCTGTAATCCCGATAGCAGCGCAGGTGCGCCTCCCTCGTAGTTGAGGATATGGGCGTTTTCATCCAGCAACACCTCGTCGCCGGGTTTCGTTTGAGCAGCGAGGCAGACCTGATTGGCCATCGTTCCGGAGGTGACATACAGCGCCGCCTCCTTACCAAGCAGTTCAGCGACTTTCTCTTGGAGGCGGATCACCGTGGGGTCTTCACCGAAAACGTCATCCCCTACCTCTGCCTCCGCCATCGCCTTTCGCATGGTGGCAGTCGGCTTCGTAATGGTGTCACTGCGCAGATCTATAGGATAAATATCACCCATCTTGTCCTCATTCAAAATGTTTTAGCAAATGTTAAGCCATCGTAAAGTGGCTCAGGAGAGTTATCTAAGTTCATAAGAAACAGGGATTGGACTTCTCCTATCCAATCCCTGTGTAGGCAATTTACGGCATGTATTGCGCGACAGTTGAAGTCGCTAAAATATACTTCTGTTACTCCACAAATTCAAGACGGATCAGTAGCATTCCCCCTTTGTATTTCCCCCACGAAGTGGAGGAAAGGGAAGACACTCCCCCTCCACGAATAGTGGGGGGGTTAGGGGGGGCTACTTCGTCAGCCTAATGACCTCTCTAACCAGCTTCTCAATCCCTTCCGCCACCTCTGAAATCCGCGCGTCATACATGTACGCCGGACAGGAGACGATCTTGTTTTCCTCATCCACCACAAACTCAGTGACTGGGCACACCACATGCTTGCTGCCGAATTTCTCGAGGGATTTGGCGGCACCCGATGAAGCTCCGACTGTCAACTTCGGATGCAGGTTCTTTCCCTTGAAGGCGCGTGCGAGCACCACTGGGCTGATGCAGATTACTCCCAACGGTTTGCCCGTTGCGACGAACTTGGTCATGAAGGATTCGACGGCAGGCAGGATTGAGCAGTCATCTCCCTCGGTCGCATAGTTGCAGTAGTTCTTGGCCGCTCCGAAACCGCCGGGGAAAATAGCCGCATCAAGTTTGGGAATCCATGAATCATCGAGTGGTTCGATCTTGCCGCGTGCGATGCGCGCCGCTTCCACGAGCACATTGCGCGACTCGCCCGTGACTTGACCCGTGCGATGATTGATCACGTGCATCTGCGCAATATCCGGCGCGAGGCACTGATAAGCTACCCCCGCCCGATCCAGCGCAAGCAACGTGATCACGGATTCATGGATCTCTGCGCCGTCATAGACGCCGCAGCCGGATAGGATTACGCCGATGGTTTTCATATTTCTATCTCTAATTCATTCCGGTAGCGCCGCACGGCCGTGCGCTCTGGAATGTCCGTTTC
>JAGVEU010000282.1 GCA_020057985.1 Calditrichota bacterium
CACAGGGCCGTCGAGGGAGAAGTTGTAGTCCTGAATGGCTGTCGGAGATACGTTACCAATGCGCATGAAGATGTCTCTGTGGTCGGAAATATAGTCTCCGAATTCGGAGGCAACAGAGCCGTGGTACTTGGTACTTCCTTCCTTGGTTACGATGTTCACCACTCCGGAGAGCGCTTGACCATATTCCGCGTTGAAGGTTCCGGATATCACCTGAAGTTCCTCGACCACTCGATTGTCAACGCTTGTCCCTTGGCTGTTGTCATAAACATCAGTCACTGAGACACCATCCACAAGGTAGAGCACTTCGCCGGATCTTCCTCCGCGGAAGTGCCCATCAACGACACCTGCTTGCAGATCTATCACTTGACTCAGGTTGGTGACGGGAAGCGCCTCTATGTCCCGTGCTGCGACTGTAGAAGTTCCAAAGGTGTTGGAGGTCTCGACCAGTCTGCGTTCGGCTACCACGGTCACTTCTTCACCTTGAAGGCTCTCCGGCTTGAGCCTGAAATCAAGTGTTGCTGTTTGGTCAGACTGAATCTGAATTCCCTGTACCGATGTTGCCGCGTATCCTAATGCAGAAACCCGGACTGTAACAAATCCGGGTGGAACATTGAGGATATAGTATTCGCCGCTGAGGTCAGCACTGGCACCCATTTGGGTACCTTCAATCATTACAGCAGCGCCGATAACAGGATCTCCGGACTCATCGTCTATTACTTTGCCCGCAATCTTTCCCACTGTTCCGGCCAAGGCCTCGATGGTCATAAAGGAGAAGATTGCCAACAGTGTTGCGATGCGCAGCCGTGGGCTTGCAAATACAGAAGCGTTCATTCGCTCTTAGATCCTGTGGTAAATCACGAAAATGACGGAATCAAACCCATGCCCAAAAAGCGCAAGTGCCAAGAAAAACTCAGGCTACAGAATCACTTGAGGCGGGCCCGTTTGGAGTTGAAGTCACCAAAGACGCGATGCGGGCTCTAACAAGTCTCGATAAATTAGGTCCTTATAATGTTCTTAGATAGGTCATATTTAACTTAGTGCCAGAACACGGACCCAGCGTTCCAGAAAATGACCTTTGGGCATTTTGCGATTATGGGATAGTTCATAGCGAGGTTAAGTTACTAATACCTAAACAAAAAGTCAATAGCTTTTCTTGGGAGGCTGAAAGTAGCTGCTAAATGAGCGGAACTCAGCGACGCATCGCTTACTCCGAGATGTCTAACTTATTGAATATGAATGACATAAGACTTGAACAGCGTCTCTCTGTCGTTTCTTAGTGGTACCCTTGAGGAGGTCTGGCAATGGCGAGATATGTGTCGTTTTACTGTTTCCCAAAAGCCATCCATGAGTGAATTATCATCGCGATTTTGTTTCCCCAAGCTCGCACACAAAACTCTTCCCCCCTGCTCGCGGGGGGGTGAGGAACTTTTTGCTTGATATTTCAACGTCGTTGTGCTATCTTGCAGAGGTTATTGTTTTCACGTCTTGCGGATTACTGTACCCCAAACGTCAAAGAGGTTACCATGAAGTCTTCTCTTGTCGGTTTGTGTCTGATGCTCGCCCTGCTGGCGTTTGGATTTCCTGTGCTGGTTACGGCGCAGGACAGCTTGAATGTGACCAAGGTCGGTCAGCTCCGTGCGTGGGGCGGGGGACACGCGATTGATGTGCAAGGCAACTTTGCATATGTGGCTTCCTATAATGGTGGACTTGAGATACTGGATATCAGCAATCCTGCTATCCCAGTTGAGGCGGGTTTCTGCGCCCCTCCTTATCAGCTTTTTGACGTAGCAGTTAGTGGCAATTATGCTTATGTCTCAGTGGGCGACGAGCATGACTACGGAGGCGTGTATGTTATTGATGTCAGTAATCCCGCAGCTTCGTTTGTGGTCAGCTTTTTTGACACTCAGAGCGAAGTATTTGGTGTGACGATCAGCGGCAACTTTGCCTATGTGGCGCATTTTTTAGGTGAAGCCCTGCGAATCCTCGACATCAGCAATCCTGCTGTGCTGGTGCAGGTCGGAGTGTTTTCAATGACTGACTTTAACCCCATATCCGTAGCCATCAACGGCAATTTTGCATACGTGGCCGACTATTTCGACGGGCTGCGAATCGTGGACATCAGCAATCCATCGGCTCCGGTGGGACTCGGTTTTTGCAGCGCTCCTAATGCGGTTTGGGATGTGGTTGTCAGCGGAAACTATGCTTATCTTGCGGCGCAGCTTAGCGGTCTCCGTGTGATTGACATCAGCAATCCCGCTGCCCCGGTGGAGGTGGGGTTTTATGACACGCAAGGCCAGGCAAAAGGTGTTGCGGTTGACGGCAACTATGCCTTCGTGGCAGATGATGAAGAGGGTCTGCGAATCATTGACGTCACCAACCCAACCGCTCCAGTTGAGGTGAGCAGCTACGATACATCTTATGTTGTTGCGGTCACGATCCGCGACAGCTTGGCCTATGTGGCGAACGAGCAACAAGGCCTGCGGGTTGCAAATATCAGCAATCCTGCCGCTCCAGTCGAGGTCGGCACCTACGAACCTCCTGACTATGCCGTTGCGGTTGCCGTCAGCGGTGACTTTGCGTACATTGGCGATTACTGGGGCCTTGCCCTACGAATTGTTGATGTGAGCAATCTCTCTGTCCCTGTGCCGGTTGCCACATATCGGAGTCAAGACCTGGACGAAGTTAATGATGTGAAGCTCCGAGGCAGCTACGCCTACCTTGCCACGTCTGGCGGTCTGCAAATCATTGACATCAGCAGTCCATCCGCCCCGATAGAGATTGGTTCTACTAATTCCTTTGTAGCGAGCGGTCTTGCCCTGAGTGGTAACTACGCCTATGTCGCGGATGCGTACAATGGCCTGCGGATATTTGATATCTCCGATCCAGCAAACCCGACGGAAGTGGGATTCTGGAATACTCACGAATTGACGCAAGGGGTGGCCGTCAGCGGTGACTTTGCATATATGGCGGATGCGCACAGCGGCCTGCGAATCCTCGACATCAGCGATCCAGCTGCCCCGTCAGAAGTTGGCTTCTATGATACGCCCGGCAACGCCAATGGCGTGGCCGTGAATGGCAATTATGCTTATGTGGCTGATTTGAACAGCGGAATGCGTATTATCAACATTGCCAATCCAACACTTCCGGTGGAAGTGAGCTTTTATGACCCCCCCTCGTTTTATGCTTATGACGTGACGGTCAGCGGCAATTATGCTTATGTGGCGGGTGATTTCGATGGATTGCGAGTGCTTGACATTAGCAATCCGGCTGCCCCTGTGGAGGTGGGTTTCTATAACACTCCCGGCTCTGCTCACGGAGTCGCTGTTGTCGGTAGTTTGGCTTTCGTTGCGGATGCATGGTATTTCGGAATCTACGATTGCTCGGCCGCGATGGGTATTTCCGAAACACGCATCCCTCATCTTTCCTCCTTCAGCCTTTCCGCATTTCCGAATCCGTTCAACTCGTCCACGATGCTGCGTCTGGATTTGCCAAGAGAAGTGCGCGGGCGACTCGTGGTCTATGATGTACTCGGGCGCAATCTGGCGACGTTGGTGAATGGAATGCTGAGTGCAGGTTCGCATGAGGTGCGGTTTGATGCGAAGGGTCTCTCGTCGGGATTGTATCTTGTGCGACTGGAGTCCGAGCCGTTTTCGGCAGTGCAGAAGGTGATGCTGGTTAAGTAGGAAAATCCGAAATCCAAAATCGAAACTTTGTAGGGGCGGTCTAAGGTCTTCCGCAGCCCGCCCGTGCAGTTCATTTCGAGGTCGTAATGGTTTTGCGGTGATCTCGTTTTCAGCTTGTCAGCATTTCAGCGTTTCAGTATTTCAGCGTTTTTGAGGACGGGCGGGCTGCGGAAGCTCTTAGACCGCCCCTACACACATCCAGATCAATCAGATAATGTTTTTCAATGACTTAAGCGGGAAACCACTGGGGTACTGTTTGCAGTCTTCTGAAAGGAAAAGCAGCATCAGAAGAAAATGTACCACAGAACAAGCACGCTAACTACGAGTAAAATGCTGAAGACAATGTTGGCGAGATAAGCCCGACGGGTTTCGGGTTCAGCTTCCGGTGTCGCGCGGGATTTGGCATGTTTGAAGGTCAGACCCTGCACTTTTTCCATGGCGGGATGGGCTGTGGACAGACTAACAACCACCAGCACACCGACACAGACAACAAATAAGAAAATCGCGTAATGGAGAAAGTTCATTTCTACAAGACTTCGCATCGGTTCCCACGTAATCGGCGAGTGTTTGTGAGCGAACTCAGCGACCAACCTTGTCGCTCCAAGCACTAACCCGGTAAGAAGCGATGCCATCGCGCCTTTGCCGTTGGCACGCGGCCACAATACTCCGAGAAGAAAAACGGCAGCAATCGGCGGACTGACATAGGCTTGCACGCTTTGCAGGTAGATATAGAGCTGCGAAGATATGTAGCGGATAAATGGCACCCACAGGATGCCGAGTAAGACCAGCACTCCGGTTGCGAGCCGTCCGATATGAACAAGCTGCCTGTCACTCACATCAGGCTTGAGTTTCTTGTAAACATCCATCGTGAACAAAGTGGAGCTGCTGTTGAAACATGCAGATAGCGAGGACATGAGGGCGGCAAGCAGACTGGCGATGACAATTCCCTTGACTCCTTCGGGCAGAAGGCGGTTGACAATCGTGGGATAGGCTTGATCGCCGTTGATTTCGGGATAGAGGGCGCGGGCGATAATACCGGGCATCACCAAAATAAAGACGGGCAGGATTTTTAGGAATCCCGAGAAGATGGTCCCCGAGCGGGCGTGGCTGATGTTCTTGGCGCTCAGTACTCGTTGCACGATGTATTGATCTGTACACCAATACCAGATTCCCAAGATCGGCGCTCCAAAGACAATTCCGGTCCAAGGGAAATTCGGATCGCTTGCGGGCTTAAACATGTGAAAGAAATCCGCCGGGACTTTCGCATACAATCCGCTGAAACCACCGACTTCGTTTAATCCCAGTATCGTCAATAAGGTAGCCCCTCCGATAAGCACGAAGGTCTGCATCAGTTCCGTATAGATCACGGCTGTCAAACCGCCCGCAATGGTATAGATTCCGGTGGCGATCACCAACACAATGGCCGATGTGTACATATCCCAGCCGAGAATCTGATTCAGCAACAGCCCTCCGGCGAACAGCGTGACGGAAATTTTTGTGAGGACATAGGCGAGAATGGAAACGATGGTCAGATACCAACGGGTGGAACTGTTGTATCGCCGTTCCAGAAATTCGGGCATTGTGAAAACACCGCTCCGTAGATAGAACGGAACAAATACCCAACCCAGAACAAGCACAATCAAACATGCCAACCACTCGAAGTGTCCCACCGCCATCCCCGTAGCCGCACCAGATCCTGCCAAACCTATGAAGTGCTCACTGGAAATGTTCGTCGCAAAGAGCGATGCGCCAATCGCAAACCAGCCGACATGCCGACCTGCCAGAAAATACTCGGTGGAAGTCTTGCCGCGTCGAGCAAAGTAGAAACCAATTCCGAAGACCACTGCAAAATAGAGTCCGATGATCGTAAGGTCAAGGCCGCCGATATTCAGGAACATGACTTGCTTCTCCTGTTACGAGGGTAGACGAATTATAACTTTCCGTTCGCTGCGATCATCATGCAGAGTGACGGTAACCAGTTTCTTCTGTTCGTCGTATTGCAGACCGCCAAGGAGTGGCCGTCCATCCACAAGTACGTCAACCGGTGGAGTTGCGACCGCATGCACTCGCAAGACCAGATCTCGCCTTGCGACATAGTAATTATCATGAGCGCGGGACTGACTGAACTCGATAACAGTGCCACTGAGACGACATGACCAGACGGTCAGACGGTAGTTGCCCTTTTGATAGTCGAAGGACTCACCATCATCTTCGTAGAACTCAAAGTGACTTTCGCGCTCTGATGGAAAGATGTCAACGAACAGCCTATCAATCGGCTTCTCGTTTGTGTACTGCATAACGTCCTGAGAAGGGATGATAGCGCCTTCACGGAGCAAGAGCGGGAGACGATCCAGAGGGGCATCTACAATAACAGTGCTATTCCCGGAATACTTCTGCTCCGTATTCCAGTCCAACCATGATCCGCGAGGCAAATAGACTTTTTGAAAGTTCTGTCCGATCTTGGTCACCGGAGCTGCAAGTAAATGATCTCCGACAAGGAACTGATGCTGGTAGGCGTATTCATAGGTGCGTTCGTCATCCTGATCACTCCAGAACATGGGCCGCCACAGTGGCGCTCCGCTCTTGCTTGCCTGATAGAACAACGAATAGAAATAGGGCAAGAGTTGGTATCGTAGGGAGATGAACTTGCGGCTGATCTCCTCGATGTTCTCGCCGAATGACCAAGGCTCCTGTTCGCTGGAACCATACTCCGTATGCGTGCGAAATAGTGGAGAAAGCGCGCCCACTTGAATCCAACGCGCAAATAATTCAGGCGACGGAGTTCCAATAAATCCTCCCACATCCGTACCTACGAAAGGGACACCGGATAGACTCTGGCTTTGGATCATGCGAATGCCGAGCGCGAGATGCTCTTCGTTGGCCACATTGTCACCTGTCCAAACAGATGTGTATCTCTGCTCACCGGCAAAGCCCGCTCGTGTTAAGATGAATGGTCTGCGGTTTGGCAGGGCACAAAGCGCTCCTTCATAAGTTGCCTGTGCCATAAGAAGGCCATAGAGGTTGTGTATTTTCTTGTGACTGGTAATGCGACCATCATCGTTGAAGACTGTCTCTGTGGGAAAAGCCTGTCCCCAAACGGATGGCTCGTTCATGTCGTTCCAAATTCCGCTTACACCTCCCATCAGCCACTCACCGACAAGTCCACCCCACCACACTCTTGCTTCTGGTTTGCTGAAATCCGGGAAATATGAACGACCCGGCCAGACTTCGCCGACATAGGTTTCGCCATCGGGATAATGCACGAAATGGTTGCCGGAAAGACCCTCGCGAGCTACTCGGTAGGTGGTGTCCACTTTCACTCCAGGATCTACTATCGTCACGACTTTGAAACCCATCTCAGAAAGTTGCCCAAGCATTACTGCCGGATCGGAAAAGCGCTGCGGATCCCATGTGAACACCCGATAGCCATCCATGTGATGTATGTCAAGATAGATAACGTCGGCAGGAATCTTTTTATCGCGAAAGGTCTGTGCCAAAGCAAGCACTTCCTTATCGGGATAGTAGCTCCAGCGGCACTGCTGGTAACCCAGAGACCAAAGCGGAGGAAGCGGCATTCGACCTGTCAACTCCGTGTAGCGCTCGATCACATCGCTGAACTTGGGACCAGCAATGAAGAAATAATCGAGAGCGCCCTGCTCTGCGGAGAAAGAATAGTAGCGAAAATTTCCGGCTCCCATATTGAAGCGCGTGCGATAGCTGTTGTTAAAGTAGATACCGTATGCTTGCCCGCCGCGGATTCCCATGAAGAAGGGAATGCTCTGATACAGTGGATCAATTTTCCAGTCATAGCCGGGAAGGTCACTATTCCACATGACCCATTCGCGGCCGCGTTTATTTACGTCACCAACTTTGATTCCAAGACCAAAGAATTTCTCTTCGGGTGTGATAGTTTTCCACGCGCGCACTTCTGATCCTTCCCAACCCATACCCATCGCCGGCTCATCCTGATTGAGAATACGGCCCTGTTTGTCTCTTACTGTAATTCTGCATGGTGCTTTGCTTATTTCGACATCAAGCGCAGACGATTTGACCATGTATGCCGTCTCACTCTCTGCGATCTCCAGAGGGACCTTATCCCAACTGTCTTCGGCTAAAGCACAGATAAGCAACGGTTCACGATAATCAGATCGCTCGAGGGTGACTCGAAGCATCTGCGCCAGCAGAAACTCGATTCGCACTACAACACTGTCTTCACATACCACACTTATTCCCATCAGCTCTCGATTCATTCGAATCACGTCGCCAAGAAAGGAATAATTCGTAGTGGCACGACCTGTCGCGCTCAAAACTATAACTGCCAACAGCACAATAGCTCTCTGTAATTTCAATCTTTCCCTCCTTCCTTCTTTTTTTCAGGCGCCCATAACCCTTCAGTCGTTTCAAGCCAGTCAGCAATTCGGTTGGTAGCTTTCTGCACGTCATTGTCGGAAACATCCACTTCGAGAAATGGAAGCAGGCTACTCCCGATCAAACGACGAAAGAAGTTCTGCTCCTCAATGAAATCATGTAGGTTGTCGTACTGCGCGGGATTGCCGGAAACCTGTATGCGCTGGCGGCGGGCTTCCTCGAAGGCTTCCTGCTTCCGCGTACAGAATACCAGATGAAATCCCAGAGCAAGCAGGCGCTCTTCCAACCAACGGAAATCATAATCCTTCCCGTGCACCCGCAACTGGTACGACCGCGTCGAAATGTGAAAACGGTCTATGATCCACGAATAGTAGGGCAACAGTTCAAAAAGATGCGCCCACGTTCGATACGTTTCAAGGGCGC
>JAGVEU010000279.1 GCA_020057985.1 Calditrichota bacterium
AAACAGAGATCCTGAGTTCACGAGATAGCGAAGACGTGAACTCAGGATGACAATATAACTCCCTTCGCTGTGTCATTCTGAGCCGCCGTCTTGGGTTTGCACGGAGGCTCAGAATCTCTGTTTTCATTGATTGGAAGAGGGAGGAAAACAGAGATTCTGAGTCCATGCGGACATGGACTCAGAATGACAAAATTCTGTCACTGGACTCACACGTTTTCTATGTTATAAAAGAGCGGCAGCCCTTTCAGGCTGCCCGCTCTTTTTAGATTCTGTTCTTGCTTCTTCTTTTTACCTCGCTGCAATCACGATATAGTAGCCCGCCGTATTCGCTCCAACCGATGTATCCAGATAAGTTGTATCGGAAGTGTCTGTGACAAAGCTGCCGGGGATGGCTTCAACTGGCCACATTGAGCTGCGATAGATTTTGTAGTAGGTTGCGAGGCTTGTTGGACTCCAGCGCAGACGAACATCGGAGGATTCGACAATAATGCTCAAGTCGGTCACAGGATCAGGCGGCAGACTCACATCAATCGTGACCGGAACATTGAGTAACGGCGTAACCGGATCGTTGGAGGTGATCGCCAGAGTTCCGTTGGTCAAGCCGTTTGGTACACAGCAGGATTTGAGCCGCGCAACGACGATCTGTGAACTCTGCGGCGGCACGGAACCCGATGCAGGCAACAACGCAATCATCGAGTTCGGGCAGAAGCTGATGGCCATGTTATTATGAATGTACAATGCGTTGTAAACAACGGTCGAGCCTTTGTCCTTGACACTATTCTGAATCCCGATGGTGGAAGAGTTCAGCCGATTCGAGCCCATGTTAGCATATTGAAAGAGGATCTTTCCGGACGCGAGAAGGATGAGTTCAAAGTTGTACAGTCCACTACCCGAATAGCTTTGCACATTCTGGAAAGAGACAATCAGGCTGTCGGCATTGTTGGTGTAGCGGCGCACGATGGTTCCCACTCGATGTGGACTGAGATCATCCCACCAAGGCGCAATCAGGTTTTCCGGAGCGCCATTGTCGGGCAGGTACGTATTCACATAGGCCGTGGAACTTGAGGTGAAAGAGATCCAGCCGTTCGCGGAAATGCGGAAGGTGCTGAAGATGGATCCATAATACGGGAAATTGAATCCAATGGCAAACGGCCCGAGATTCTGGTCGTCAGAACTGAAGGTGACCGCTGTGCCCTGAATGCCGATGTCTACCCAATTGTAGGTCGGTCCACCGGAGTGATCGCTATCCATGAATCGCCATCCACCGCCCGTGGCGCTTCCGTATCCAGTGTGGCTTTCGTAGGCTTCCACTGCCGACCAGGTAAGCGTAGCTTCACCGGTATTGAGGATCGTGAAAGCGACATCCGACGAGTCACAAATACCTACGGACGCAGTGATCGAGTCCGGACTGGTGGAAACCACCGGGCTTGGAACTCTTGCCAATTGCACATCAAGAATCGTTGGCACTCCTCCGGAAACAGCCACCGATGGATAGGTTTTGGATTGATAGCCGGGAGCCGAATAGGTCAGTGAGTAAATCCCATTCTGCAGAATCCGGAAATAGTCTCCGTTCAGCGCGCTACTGTAGGTCAGGTAAGGAATGGTCGAAAGTCGAATGCTTGCGCGCAAGGGAAGCCCCGTTGTCGAGTCCGTGACAATTCCGCGCACCCCGTACTTCGCCTCGAGGAAGTAATATCGCATGGAATAACGGTTCTCCTGCCAGAGCGCTTCCAATTGCCCTGAGGGCGGCGGCTGGCCGGTGTCCAACTCGATGGTGACCTCCTTATCCCCCATCCACACATAATTCCAGTCCTGCATTCCCCCGCTTATTTCATACCAATCGGCGCCGTTGGTGATACCGGTGTCGGGAACCATGAAGGCGGTGTTTATTCTCATGCGCGGATTGGCTTCGCAATACCTTCGCGAGACCCAGATGAAGAGCGCATCTTCCTGAGTGGGAGTGTAGACTGCGCCACCCGTGCAGTTGTTGTCCCAAGGATAATTGACTACCAACGCACCGGTGTGGAAATTCGCAGAGAGCACAAAATTGCGAGCAGCCGACCAGTTCATGACGAGTGCCGTTTCAATCTGACGTCCGGTAGTCGTGTTCACAGAGTCATCGCAGCGGTCGGGAAAATCGCGATTGAGATCTACACCGTTGGCATTCCAGCGCTGGCTGACTGCGTTGCCATCGGGATTCATCATGGGCAGCATCCAGATTTCGAAATCATTGACTAACGCCGTCAAATCTGGATTGATGCCATAGTTGAGCAGGAGATCCTCGGCAAACCGAATGCAGTTCTCGGTGCCAACGTTCTCATTTCCGTGCATCGTGGATATGTACTTTACTTCAATCTCGCTCTCATCCGAGTTCACATTATCCGAGATCTTGCATGCCCAGAGATTTCGTCCCTGCACACTCAGACCAAGCGACTCGTAATGAAAGAGAGTCGGATACGCCAATTGCCACGCTGCAAACTGGCTCTGAATCTCGTCGTTAGTATGATAATCATCGAGTGGATTGCGGCTCCCGCGAGTGCGCTCCCAAAGCTCCTGCAAGAATTCGGTCTTTACATCTTGTATCCAGCGCACCTCGAATCCGCGCAGCCGCAATTTGTCGAAGTCTTCGGGAAGAAGATAAACCTGCGCGATATCACCGGTCACCTGATCAATAATACCGCCCGCTTCATCAATCTGTCTGAGATCATCCTTGGTTATTAATTCGACTTCCGCAAGCCGTGAAGCCGTCATGTTTTTGTGAATCCGCGCCGCCTGTGCAGCACAAGTAAAAGTCACCATAATCATGATGATGGCGACTCTGCTTAAAATCCAGTGCCGATGGTTCATATTTTCCTCTAAGTTCCCTGCATAGTTCAGTCTTATAATATACGACCGAAAGGAGGAATCCGCCACACTTTTCTTAATCTGATTCGAGCAGTCCATCTTCACAAATCACCGAGTTTTGTCGGTCAGAAGCAGGTTCATTCTTGACTTTCGACTATTGGTACTCCCAGTTGCCTCTATCTCATTCGGAGTCCTCTCGCTGAAGCAGCCCGTAATCAGTGCAGACCCTTTGACTTTCGCCTTTTCGGAGTGTATCTTGTGGTAATGCTATTTCCCCTTTGAATCTGCCTACACTTATACGATTTAGGAAAGTGCTTTATGAAACGAATTCTACTGACCCTCTGTCTGTGCTGCTTTGTGTCTGCTGCATGGGCCAAGCCTGCTCTGGTCTTGATTGAGCAGGGCGATCTGAAGAGTATCGCAGACAAAGCTCTGGTCCTGCGTGAACTGCGCGATCAGATTTTTATTTCAGCGGAGATCACGGATCTCATCGCTGCCGATATTCAGTATCAATTGCTCGATGCAATTTACGCTCCGAATCACTACCTGCTGGTTCGCGGAGTTAATCAAGCCCTCGAAAAAGGTTATCCGGTACTCTGGCAGGATGAAGCCGGCGCATTACTAAAATTGGATCGCTCACTTGCAGATCTTGGTATAGAGCGCACCGGTGGTGAAGCTCCCCTCGAAACTACACCGCCAATTCAGCGCGAGTCGCACCCTCCCTCACACCTTGATGATCCGGCATTGGATCAGTGGTTGACGACGCTCGCGGCTCAAGTCAATGCGGATTCGCTTTTCGGCTATGTCTCCACGTTAGCCGCATGGAACCGCTACGCGCGCTACACATCCAACGACAACGCCGCCGCCTGGATTCGCAGCAAGTTTCTCAGCTATGGTCTCGACTCTGTCTACTATCATTCCTTCACGGCCTCAGGCAGCGGCTGGAGCCGCACGGTGAATAATATTATCGGCGTCTTGAATGGAACCGTCTACCCGGATTCGGTGATTCTCATCGGCGGACACATGGATGCCACGTCGCAAAGTCCCGCAACCGGCGCTCCCGGAGCCGATGATAATGGCACCGGAACAGCCGGAACCATCGAAGCGGCGCGACTGCTCGCGCAGCACAACTTCACCCGCACGGTGATATTTGTCGCCTTCAATGCTGAAGAACAAGGCTTGCAAGGGAGCGCGGCGCTGGCCAATGCAATGTCTGCAGCCGGACGGCATATCACTGCGATGTTGAACATGGACATGATTGGCTATTATGATCCGGCCGGAGCCGATCTCTGGCTCGAAGGTTTTTATAATGGAAACAACTCCATTTGGCTCACGACGGTTCTGTGGGACAACTGCCTGCAGTTCACAACTTTGACGCCTTATCTTTATCCGAGTAACGGCTTTGGCAGCGATCATGTGACTTTTCACAATGCAGGCTATCCGGCGGTACTCACCATCGAAAACGAGTATGACAGCTATGCCTGCTATCACAACACCTGTGACCTGCCTAATCAGATTACACCCAGTTTCCTCAGACAAATGACAGTAGTTAATATTGTCTCGGGAGCGGAGTTAGCTCTTCCTCAAGGGACCGGAAGCATCTCGGGCAATGTGACGCTCGAAGGGACTTCAGATTACACAGGCGTAGCGGTCTCTGTAGTTGGCGGTACCAACTCAACCACAAGTGGCGCAGGCGGTTTCTATCAAATTCAGAATCTGCTGGCCGGAACCTACTCGCTTGCCTTCTCCAAAGCCGGATGGATCGCGGACACATTGACAGGCATTGGAGTTACCAGTGGAAGCGAGACCTCCGGACAGAACATTTTCCTGAATGCATCCGTACCCGGATCTGTGTCGGGAACGGTGACACTCTCCGGTGGCGGCGGCACGCTCACCGATGCGATTGTGTACATCGGCGGTACGATCTCGCATGTGGTACTCAATGGCTCCTATTCGATTGCGCCCGTCTATGCAGGGCAGCAGGTTGTCACGGCGGCACTGGACGGATACGCACTTGCATCCACCGTCGTGACTCTGGCTGATGGTCAAAATCTGAGCGGAGTGAATCTTACACTCTATCCTCTCTGGGATCTGGAAGCGTCCAACTACGGTCTCAACAATCAAGGCACTGGCTGGGGCTGGGGAACCGATGCCACGGCAGGGTATCACTCGGCCACCAAAGTCTGGGGCACGGTACTCGGCGCGAACTATGGCAACTGCGGAGACTACAAACTCGATATGCCGCCAGTATGTCTGGCCAATCTGGATTCCGTGAAACTCACCTTCTGGCATTGGTATGATATCGAACCGAACGGACCCACACAACCCTATGACGGCGCGAATGTTTCCGTGGCCCCCTTTGGAACGGAGAATTGGCAAGTCATTCAACCGGACGGCAATTATCCGGCCAATGCGGGCTATACCTGCAATCCGATTCAGAATCAACCGGCCTATGCAGGAGTAGGAACAACGTGGCGGCTCGCGACATTCAACCTGAACT
>JAGVEU010000180.1 GCA_020057985.1 Calditrichota bacterium
AAGTCAACGCAAAATCCGCTGGCAGTTCACAACTAAAGATGCACGCATCAAACTCCGAAGCCTATATCCTTCAGTTTAGATGGGTTGAGCTACTAGGAGCGTAGCGATCCCAATGTGGGCCAGTGTCCTTGGAGTCATAGGACCGGGTGCGCTCGCAGTGTGGCTTTGGCGAGAACAGAAGCGATAGATCGGCTTCGCCGGCCATCACCATCATAGCGAAGATGACGACTCGCATTGGGAATGCGGAGGTTTCCTTACGGCGGCGGCCAATATCGACACTTCGCCACCACTCGTGGCAAGCATGGCAATAAACAGACACGTATGTTTTACTAGGAACAGGAGAAGATGTATGAAAACACAAATGGATCCGTATGCACCGGTTCGTCTCGCACCGCTCGTTACCCCAAGCGGATTGTCATCGGATCGTCAGGCTGTAGTCCTGACCTTCCGTAGGGCAGACGGCACGGAAAATGAAGAAATTGTCGGCTACGTGGGCAAGAACTACAAACTGATCACCAACCAGCAGGTTAGAGACACAGCACAGGACATTCTCGGGAAGGCTTTCCCAAGCGCTAATCTCGACTCGGACCGCCTAATGTTCGACGGGATGCAATTTGAGGCGCGATGGCCTCTTCCGGTTGAAGCAACTGTCACCTGGAACGGAGTGACTGATCTCGTCCGCATGACGGGTTCGGCCTACAACTGCTACGGTGGTTCTGGGTCTTGCGGGCTGGCACTGAACGCACTGGTACACGCGTGTACTAATGGCCTCGTGATCAGCATGCATCTTGGAGACTACACGCTCCGGCATGTCGAAGCCGACTCCCCGGCGTACTCGGCGGAGACTGGGCGCATTGCCGCGGAAATCGTCTCGAACTCTCACTGGGAAGAAATGATTGCCCGGTTCAAACGGATGGCCGCAACGCCACTCGGAAGTGACGCGATCTGGGAATTTCAGCAGTCTGTACGCATGCCCGAGGCCATATTCGCAGACACTTGCCGACGACTTGCCGGGAACACGGAGTGGAGCCTTTACATGGCAGCCACCGCTGCACTGCGTGATGAAGAGAGCTTTGCCAACGAAGGATGGAATCGCCTCGTCTCGCTCTATTTCTTGAATCGCCAAGTAGCACTTGAGCAAAACGCAGTTAAAACAGGAGAGATTCGTTTGACAAGAGACATGGCAGAACTGTCCACGAACTTGCGCTAACCATATTGGTGTGTTGCTTGCCCAGATGAGAGCTTTCCGTCGCTATCCTCCTATACATCGAAGTGAAGAGTAGCATGCTGACATCGTCCACCACCATCATACCAAAGATGATGATGGCCGAAGAGCATAGAGATGTTGCGTAGCGGCTGGCAAAGCATCAGGGATGCACCTGACGGTGCCTTCACCATCATAATAATAGCAAAGATGACGACGGCCGATGGGCATCAAGATACCGAGCAGCGGCACGCCATGCTCACTAGTCTATCACCAGTATGGCGAATATGACGACAGCACCTGCACCACCAACTCCGCATAGCATTTGTGCAAGAAGATTTCGAAAGCACATGGTACCTAATGTCGTTGAGTAAGAAGATAAGGACGTGCCAGCACGATCAAGGGAATATCTGTTTTCATGCGGGGAGAATGGTGATGGCTATTTCTCAGATGCGGCAAGAAGAGTCTAAGGCAGTGGTACATTGTGTGCTGTGAAGATGAATTCAAGCTGGCAGTTTTTCTTGTCCCAGATAGTCCGACACACATAGGTTTTCTCTTCCCCTGTACCCTTAGCCCGAGGTCTATCATGAAACTAATTCTGATTCCCGTTGTTTGCTGTCTACTATTCCAATTGCTTGTAGGTGCGGCGGTCCGTGCAGCACCAGGCGACTTGCTGGGGTCAATACCGACGCCCGGTCACGCACCGACAGGACTGGCATTCGATGGAGAGTACCTTTGGGTAGCCGATAGGCTTACCGATAGCCTTTATGCGCTCGATCCAGAATCCGGAAAAGTCATGAAGGCATTGTCCGCGCCGGGATTCGATCCAAGTGCCCTGGCGTGGGATGGCCACTACCTCTGGTGTGCCGACCGCGAAGAAGCGCGTATCGCGAAGATTGATCCTAAAACGGGAATCGCGGTTCGTAGCCTCGAATCTCCAACTCGCAGCCCACAGGGACTCGCATGGGATGGCAAGAATCTTTGGATGTCTGATGATGCTCAAGCTCTTCTGTGCC
This sequence comes from Calditrichota bacterium, assembly GCA_020057985.1. Lineage (GTDB taxonomy): Bacteria > Electryoneota > RPQS01 > RPQS01 > RPQS01 > JAGVEU01. The sequence continues at coordinate 2,221 of JAGVEU010000180.1, forward strand.
AGATTTCTACGGATGATGGCACAACGATTGTCACCTATCCCGCTGCTTCCAATGGATCCACGGGACTGACAGCATGGAACGGTTATCTGTGGTGCGGGGATCGTAAGGATGACCGTCTTTATCTATTCGATCCAGCACACGGCGAGGTAGTGTTTGCTCTCGATTCACCAGGGAAATATGTACGGGGTTTGGCGACGGACGGGAATATACTGTGGAGTGTGGATTATCAGGATCGTGTAATCTACAAGCAGGTCATTGACGACAATGAGCCTGTCAAACGCTCCGGTTTACACACACTTGATCTCGTGCTGACCTACGAGTTTCGTAACTACGGGCCGGGGGCTGTTCCGACACTGGATGCTTATCTTGCAGTTCCCAGCGATTTGGCTAATCAAAGGCTTGTCAGCGAAGTGCAATTTAGTCCGCAGCCAACCGACTACGTGAAGGATCGTTGGCAACAGCCGGTAGCCCATTTCCATTTTGAGAACCTGCTCTTGTCCAAGCGTGAACAGATCTTCATGACATTGACGGCGGAACTTGCAG
>JAGVEU010000090.1 GCA_020057985.1 Calditrichota bacterium
CTCGACATCTTGCTTCGCACTCCCGATAATACTCTCATTGAGCTCTCCACAGATAACGGCGGCTCCGGACACGATTATCTGAGCACGGTCTTGCTCGACAGCGCTGCCAACTCGATCATTTCAGGGAGCGCACCCTTCACCGGCGAGTTTAGGCCGGAGCAGCAGCTGAACCCTCTGATCGGCAGATCCGCGCTCGGCACATGGTCGCTGCTGGTCTATGACGATCATGCGAGCATAGAAGGGACAATTGACCAGTGGAGCATTACCCTCGGCGGCGATTTGCCGGATACGGGAACACTCATGGGAACCGTTCGCATTCTTGCCACAAATCAACCTCTTGCCGGAGCGACAGTTTCGATTCCTGCCGCAGGTCGAAATACTACATCAGGTGGTAATGGCAACTACACCCTCTCACGAGTTCCCGTCGGCACATGGAATGTCGTTTTTTCACGTGAAGGCTACTGCGATTCCGTCGCAATGGGAGTACAGGTACTGCTTAATCAGACTACCGGACGTAATGCAAGCCTTCGTAACCCGCAAGTGATCTCCAATGCTGACTCGCTTAACGTAACATTAGCCGCAGGTGAGATTAGATCCATTCCGTTCACGATTCGGAATTCTGGAAACTGTGCGCTCCAATATACTATCGCCGACACTTCCGCATGGTTGAGTGCTGAACCCGATACCGGTGCAGTCTCTGCGGGCGATTCGGTACAAATTCAAGTCACCGTCAATGGCTCGAATCTCTCGGAGCCGCATTATGAATCGGTTCTTGTCGTCACGCACAATGCGATAGGAAGTCCGCTCCTGATCCCTGTATCCATTACCATAACAAACGATGCCGGAGACGACGGCGAGCCGTTGCCGACGGAGTTTGCACTGCACGGTAACTATCCGAATCCATTCAACTCTGCAACCGAAATCCGCTACGATGTCCCGCGGGATGCCGACGTAACGCTTGTGCTCTTCAATGTGCTCGGTCAGCAGGTGCGCTCATTGATCTCAAATAGAATCGCAGCAGGAAGACATCGTTATCTTCTTGATGCCGGTAATCTTGGCAGCGGTCTGTATTTCGTACGATTCACAGCGGAAGAAAAGACTTTCAACAGCAAGCTGATGCTGCTTCGATGATCTAACTTAGTCGCAATCCCATGCCCAACTCATTTCGCTACAACTACACGATTGGTCTGCATGACACCGACGCCGCGGGAGTGGTGTTCGCTGCCAATCTCATTCGAATCTGTCATCACGGCTACGAAGCCTTTATGGAATCCATCGGTTATGGAATCGGTTCCGTTCTGAAACAAAAAAAAATGGGTTTGCCCATTGTTCATATCGAAGGAGACTTTACCAAATTCAATGTGGTCGGAGATCGTGTCACGATTGAGGTTCGCGTTGCCGAGATCGGAACAAGCTCCTTTCGCATAATCTACGAATTGATCGGCGATAATGGCGACTGCCACGCCTCAGCCGCAACGGTGCACGTCTGCATTGATCCATGCACACTAAGACCGATGGAACTGCCCGCCGATTTCCGCGCGGCGCTCGAGAAGTGCCTGTGACAGAAGTCAATTGCTCTCAGCGAGCATCTTTCTGATCTTCGATAGATACGGCTTTCCTGTGGGAAGAAGAGGAATCTCATCGGCGAAGATAATCTTGCGAGGATGCTTGTACCGCGCGAGGCGATTCTCCAGGAACTGCAAGATGTCCTGCTCTGCAAGTTCTTTCCGGCACACAATCAGTGCCGCTGGAATTTGACCCCACTGCTCATCCTCCACGGGCAAGACGACTGCCCCGGTGATGTCCACATGCTGCATGAGCGCCGCTTCGATTTCTGCCGGATAGATGTTCTCGCCGCCTGACAAAATCACATCCGTCCGCCGTGCAAGTACAGACAGAAACCCGTGTTCATCAACCCTGCCGATGTCCCCTGTCCACAACCAACCGCTTCGAAAAGTGCGGGCGGTCTTAATCGCGGCATTCCAATAGCCGTTTGCCATTCCCGGTCCGCGCGCGATGATCTGCCCGACTTCTCCGCGAGGAAGTTCCTTTCCCTGTTCATCCACAATTCTGATTTCTGTGTCCGGCAGGACTGAGCCGGCACTCATGCGCTCTGCTTCTCCGCATTCCGGAATGGCACAAGTCAACATCGAACCCGCCTCAGTCAAGCCGTAGGTGGGAAGAGCCTGCGGGCACAATCGAATCAAGTCGCTTGGTACTGGCCCGCCTCCCACGATAATACCCCTCACGGATTCTGGAAAGGGTTTACCCTCGCGCTGCTCAATCATGCGCGATAGCATCGTGGGAACAACCGAGATGAAGCTGACTTGCTCTTCGTCAATCCAGTGATTGATTTCCGCTGCGTCGGCGCTTTCAGAAATGGCCACAGAAGCGCCGGCAATCAGACAACGAAATGGAATAGTCAAGCCACCGACATGAAAAAACGGAAGAGCGACAAGCCATGTATCTCGTGCGGTGAGTCCAAGATGAGCGGCCACCGACTTGGCATGAGCCATCAATGAGCGCAGAGTGAGCGTGACTGCCTTAGCAGCGCCGTCACTGCCAGAGGAGCAGATCATTACGGCTATATCATCCTGTCCGAGAACCGAGCGGGGGATCCACTCCACTTCCATTGGGACTTCATGTTTTGAGTTTGTAATCTCCAGAGGATTTAGGACAGCGCTGACCTCCGTAAACTGCCTCAGTCTTACCATTTCGATGCTGCTCAACCGTGTGTTGAAGGGCACAGCCACCATACCTGCGCGAATGATGGCAAACAGCGCAATGAGATATTCGAGACTATTTGCGCCGCGCAAGCCGACAAGAGCACGAGCAGGGAACTCAGAGACTAATGTAGCCGCAACCTGATCACACTCGCGGTCGAATTCCTCCCACGAAAGCGAGCGCTGTCTGTCCTGCAAGCGGGAATTGCCAAAGCCTGCGATTTCGGAAAGCCATGCTGGTTTCTGGAGTTTCATTTATGTCAATAGTTCGGGGAGCATCGTCACATCCGGCACGGTCATGCGCCCGCGTTCCGGGATTAACGGCTCGCGCAGAGTGTCATTAGTTAGATGCGAAGTTGTTCCCACTCCATGCGCAGCTTTCACACTTCCGTAGGCGGCAGCGCAAACGGCTATGTAACTCAAACCAACACCGCTTTCCATCAAACTGGAAATCACCACACGCTCCGCATTAAAGTTGAACGCTATATTCTCGAGGATCTGATAGGAACCGATTGCCATAGGTTTTATCACAAGCACTTCGCACAGGTTTTCGAGGAGAAGAATATCCACATCATTAGCCGAACGTGCACCTTCATCTATTGCAATCGGAATTCTCGTTTGTTTGCGCAGCGTCTTCAGGTCCGAAAGGTGATCCCTTGGAAGCGGGTCCTCGACATATTCGAGTCTCAGTTTCGGAGCAAGATCAAAGAATTGAAGGGCTTGCTCCAGAGTCCATGCTCCGTTGGCATCTGCCCGCAGATTGTGTTCTGGATATCGCTGACGCACTGACCGGAGCAAATCAATGTCGTCTTCCACTTTACGCATGCCAATCTTGAGCTTGAACGTGCGATAACCTTCCTGCCGCGCTTGCAATGCTGAGGCAAGGATCTCATCGCCGGTCTGACCGCTCAACAGCGCATTCACCGGCACGCGCTCCACAACGTCTTGACAGAGAAGTTGCTCCAGACGAATCTCCTGCTCGCGACAGAATCCGGCAAGCAGAGCAGATTCAATTCCAATGCGTGTAGCCGGAGTTTTCGCCGTGTCAAGTTTCAACTTCTGCATGCATTTGTCCAGAGTCTCAAGACCTTCCGGCCATTTCGGAAAGTTTGTCAGCCCACAGAGTCGCTGCAACTCCTTTTCAGCCGCATCGAGTGTCTCGGTCCCAAATTCTGTGAAAGGAGCGACTTCACCGACTCCGAGAACTCCCTTATCACTCTGCGCCGTGATAAGAAAGCCGCGTCGCGAAGTGAACACTCCGCGTGAAGTAATCAATGGAGTCTTGAACGTAACTTCGAAAGGTCTGTAGGAGAGACTTTTGATTTTCATATAAGTAAGCCCACAATAAAGAATGCCCCGAAGATCAATTGCAGTTTTGCGGTCTCGGCAAGCGCCTTGTTGAGTGAAGGGCCGTCGGTCTTCGTTAACATGAGTTTGATAGGTTTGAAGGACACCGGAATCATCAGCAGCGGGAATAGTACATAGGGTTTTCCGTTGAGCATGAAGAGCACAACAGGGATCAGCATCGCACCAATTATGCAGCAGATATATTCGGCGCGGCCAAAGCTGCGGTCAAAGATCGCCGGTAGAGTATGCTTGCCTGCTTTACGATCGCTTTCGATGTCGCGCACATTATTGATCGTTAGAATTGCTGTGGCAAATAAACCCGGACACACAGCCAGCACTGCGCTCTGCCAAGTCCACCAACCGACCAGCAGATAGCTCGTGCCCATCACCGCTGCGAGTCCGAAGAAAAGAAACACAAAAACTTCTCCCAGCCCGTGATAACCAAGCGGATATGGGCCACCCGTGTACATCCAACCAAACAGAATCGAAAGCGCGCCAATGATTACAATCGGCCAACCGCCTTTCATCATCAGCGGCATCGCGAACATCACAGCAAGCACAAACATCGTCCACGTGCCGCGCAGCACCTGCTCAGGCGAAAGCAAACCCGCCTGTGTTACGCGCGTCGGTCCCAACCGTTTGCCCGCATCCGCACCCTTCTTGAAATCGCTGTAGTCATTAGCGAAGTTCGTTCCGATCTGAATGCACAATGCCGATGCGAAAACGTAGAACAGCAGGTTCCAAGCCATTGAGCCGCGCGTGGCGTAGGCATAAGCCGCGCCAAGCGCAACTGGCATGATTGAAGCCACGAGGGTCTTCGGACGGGCGGCAAGGAGCCAGGCGTCGAAGGGATGAGATGAAGATTTGGGATTTGGGATTTGTTTCACGGTAATCGTCTAAACTTGGAAAAATCCGGCTTTCTCTTTTCCTTGAAAGCATTGCGGCCTTCCTGCGCTTCTTCAGTTATGTAGTAGAGTAGTGAAATCCTGAGCGTCCTCGAGTAAACATGGATCATTGCTTGTCGAAGGTCCACAGTCGTATTATGTCCCTGCGGAGAGTCTTTGGGTCTGCGAGATATTCTTGCTCATGAAGGATTTGATCGCGAGTGAAGAAGGACATGTTTCCGCGCTGATTGCCGGAGAGTGTGCACAAGTTGTAGGAATACGTGTGCGCTGAATCCTCCCACACACGGCAGCAGAACGACGTCATCAGGTGGGTGACGCCCCGCCGTCGCAGCAATTCAATTGCTTGTCCTTTCCGAGCCACTTCTGTGAATTCCCAATCATTCACCAAGCCGTCCGTATTTATGACTCTCCGTGAGCACAGGTAACCGAATAGCCCTGCATCAGGAAGCGCAATGATCGCGTTCGCTGGAAGGTTCTTGTCGCACCAATTTGCAAACTGATAATGAACTTGGTATGCGCCATCCGATTGGTTGACTTGTCGAACTCGCTTAAGCTGGCTGGTAAGAGCGAGAAGAATCAAACCGCAAGTTGTTGCTGCCAATAGATAGTATCTGATAGAAAGGAAATGTTGAATTGTACGATGCACTGCTCCAGCAAAGAGAACTACGGAGAGCAGAACCGGCGATACCATATACCACTTTCCAACTTCCGCCACAGTAAGAAGCAAGAAAATGACATATGCTGAATTGGCGCCTGACCACACTATCAGGATTGTTGATAAGGAGGAGATGCGCCTTCGAAGAAAAACGAACCATGACAATGCTGCAAGAAGCACAAGCGGACTGATTGCAAGCAGCAATAGTGTACTTTTGTCGTCCATTGCCCAACGCAGACCACTGCCGAAAGACCTTGATAGAAACTCTGAAGTCTTGATAGCCCCGCTGATAGGAAGAAAATGGCCATATTGCCACTCATTGAAGAGCAAGTAGCCACCCACCAGAATCACGGGAAAAGCGCCAAGACGCAGAGTATTGCCGATCAAGGACCTCAAGTTATTGCGGCTGCGCATCGAGAAGCTAAACGCAGCAAGGAGAAATATTGCGACCACAATCACATGGTCAAGCCTTGTCAGAGTGACCAGTGCACCGAGCAGCCCAAGCAGCCACCAGTCTCTTTGAGTGACTTGCCCGTCTTCAACAAAGCGACTGAATTGGCCAATAAACAAGACAAGCAGAATTCCAAGTAATGGCGCCTCTACACCTCCAATAAACATGGATGTAATTCGGGAATACGCGAGAACGAGAACACCGATGTGGGCGGGCCATTCGCCGAACCACCGAGCCAGCAACCGCCAAATCAGAATTCCGAGAACCGCATAAGCGATAATCGCAACAGCAAAAAGGAGGAGGAGGCCGGACGTGATTGTTGCCGGATGAAACAGGAAAACAAACGGTAGCAGGATGGCCATCCACAAGGGCTGATATCCATTTGTTTGCGATATGCCATCAAAGGTGCTGCCGTAGCCGGCGGCAATGTTCTTTGCAATCTTGAGGTAGTAGTATCCGTCATCATAGAAGTTGCTTGCCAGAAGTGGCTCGCCGTACACAAATGAGCTCCCTAACCTGAAGACCCCGACTATTACTACTAGAAGAACAACAGACCACAATGAGCGAATGGATATTTGAAATGTCTTGCTGTGAGTGTTCATGGGACTTTACGGCAGCCTCCTAAATTTCGAAAAATCCGGTTTACGTTTTTCTTTGAACGCATTGCGGCCTTCTTGTGCTTCTTCGCTCATGTAGTAGAGGAGCGTGGTATTACCTGCGAGTTCTTGAATGCCGGCTTCGCCGTCGGTTTCGGCATTGAAGGCGGCTTTGAGGCAGCGCAAGGCCATGGGAGATTTTTCGAGCATCTCCCGGCACCATTGAACTGTGGTCGCTTCGAGTTTGTCAAGCGAAACAACACAGTTGACGAGTCCCATGTCGAGGGCTTCCTGTGCCGTGTATTGTCGGCAGAGAAACCAGATCTCTTTGGCTTTTTTATGGCCGACAATTCGCGCGAGATAGCCCGCCCCAAAACCGCCGTCGAAAGAGCCGACTCTTGGGCCAGTCTGGCCGAAACGCGCGTTGTCGGCGGCAATGGTCAGATCACAAACTACATGCAGCACGTGACCGCCGCCGATGGCATAGCCTGCAACCATTGCAATGACAGGTTTGGGCAGCGAGCGAATCTGTTTTTGCAGGTCGAGCACATTGAGCCGTGGCACTTTGTCTTCGCCGACATAGCCTTGATCGCCGCGAATGCTCTGATCTCCGCCGGAGCAAAAGGCTTGATCTCCGGCGCCGGTGAGAATGATGACGCCGACAGCAGAGTCTTCACGGGCATCAAGAAACGCATGTTGCATATCGAAGAGGGTCTGCGGACGAAATGCATTGCGTACTTCATGCCGGTTGATGGTGATTTTGGCAATGTCGTCCCATTTTTCGTACAGGATGTCTTGATAGGTTCCGGCGGTCTGGAAGGGGAATTTGGGCATAAGTATTCCTATTTATACAAAATAGTTAACATCGGAAATTTCAATTGCTGCACACTGCCTGTAATTAGGGATTCTGAACGCCCGCGCGAAAACCAAAGACGCGCGGTGTCCAGAATGACAGTGCTACTTCAGGAATGCAATTATCTCCATCGCTACCGCTTCCGGATTTTCAACGTGCGCGGCATGACCTGCATTGGGAATCTCCACGGTGGTTGCATGAGGAA
>JAGVEU010000439.1 GCA_020057985.1 Calditrichota bacterium
AGAAAGTAGGCTAACGCCTGCCGCACGGCCGGTCGTTCGCCGACTGCCTCCGGATTGGCTGCTCGGTTTGCTGCTTGTTCTCGGGATTTATCTGTGGCAGCGTACTGCTACCCCGTTGTGGGTGGGGGATGTGTTTCCTAACCAACTCGCAGCGCACTACTGGCGCACAGGGGAGCATGAATGGATGTATGCGCCTGTCGAGAGATACTCCGAGTGGATGCGGCGGTCCGAACCCCTTGCCCGCCAAATGGGCCTCGACTGCGACCTCTGCCCGTACATGTATCCACCGTTCGTTGCGGCGTTGCTCGCTCCGGTTTCAGAAGTCCCGGCCACTCGCTGGCGCGACGTAGTGCTGGTGATCAACGTGAGTCTGGTCTTTGTTTTCGCCTATCAGATTGTGCTGCTGTGCGGCGCGGCACGAACCTGGCGTTCCTTTCTTTGGGCGCTCGGTCTGGTGCTCGTCTGTTACCCGCTCGCGCGGGCGACAAAACTCAGTCAAATTGTCCCCCTTCTTGCCGCGGGGTTCTGGTGTGGAATGTTGTGGATGCGAAGGCAGAGAGACTGGAGATCCGGTATCCTGATGGGAATCGTGGGTGCGATCAAGTTGTTCCCAGCTGCGCTGGTGATGTTGCCGTTCCTTGACAAGCGTCTCCGGCTTGTAGCCATCACGCTCGCGACGATGGCCGTTATCTACGGCGCATCGTTGCTGGCACTCGGGACGCAAGTGCATGGCTATTGGTGGGAAGTGATGCGGCAATTCGGCACCCACGTGGAACCGTATTGGGGAAATCAATCGCCTCTGGGGTGGTTTGCGCGGGCGGTGGAAGGACACACTGGCCTGAGTGAACTGCCGTTTACCGATCCTGTGATCGAGGTTCTGAGACTCATCCTTCTCGGCGTTTTCGGGAGTACAACCGTGTGGGTGCTATGGAAGACGCGCGGTGAGCTCTCTGAGAATCATGTTGCTCTGTCAAGCGGTCTGTTGCTGTCCGGCATCCTTCTTTCGGTACCGATTTCCTGGGAGCACTACTGGTTGTTTGTGCTGCCATGTCTCGGCTGGGCGATTCGCGATGTGTGGCTGCACGGTGACCGGCGATTCTGGGAACTATGGCTGGCCGCCGCGGCGTTCTTTTTCACGATGAAACTCACTCACTTCTACGGTGACACGGTTTTCGGCCAAGTGATGTCGGGCAGTCAGACCGTTGGCATGATTCTGTTGTGGATCTGGTTTATGCGGCGTGTATGGCGAGGAACGCTCAGAAACCTTACACTGTCAACGGTGAATGATTGAAGCCAATTTTTCAGTGGCTGTTGCTGGCCGGAGCGGTTTTTCAGTTTGGAGCGATTGCCCTGCCGCCGTGGAATGCCGATCTGATTTCCATTCAGTCTCTTGCGCTCGATCTTTCGCGAGACAAGAAGGATCTGCTCTATCCGGGAAAGGGTTTCGCTCGCAATGATGAGTGGGTGGCTCATCACGAAGCGAATCTGAAAGAACTCGGAGATCGCGGCGAGCCAAACTGGTGTTTTTATCCGCCGCTTGTTCCGTATTTTCTTTCTCCATTTGCGGTGGTCAAGGCTGAGACCTGGCGAGTTGTGTGGGGCATTCTTCAGTACGCGCTCATTCTTATATACGCACTATTGATCGAGCGACTTCTTCGAGTAAGTGACGGGACGAATCGCCTGCCAAGGGTATTGATTTTTGCATTAGTAATCGGTTGCTATCCGGTAGCTCGAGCCGTCGAACTCGGGCAAACCAGCATCCTGATTGCCTTGCTCTTGTGGACCAGTGTCTATATCGGCTTCAAGGGCAGGTCATGGCTCAGAGCGGTGATGTTTGGAATTGCGATCTTTGTCAAACCGTTTCTGGGTGTGGTTGAACTTCCGAATTTGATCCGCAAGCGATTTAAGTTGATTTTGCCGGTTGGAATCGTCTTCGCTGGTTTGATGGCGCTGTCTCTGGCTCTTGTGGGCTTATCTGCCAATCGAGAGTACTGGAATCTCCTCACGACATTATCATCGTCGCAAACGGCGTTCTTTGGCAACCAGAGTTTATTTGCGGGACTGCTGCGGTTGTTCTCCGATCTGCCGGTCTACTCCTACGGATTCGCGCAGAACATTGATCAAGCATCCATTGGCAAGTTGCTCTGGATTACCATTCTCCTGATTGCGCTTTGGGCACAGATGCGGGCGCGAGTCGTGAACGCGATTCTGTCCACCGGTCTTTGGCTTTGCGCGGTCTCACTGGCGCTTCCGATTTCATGGGATCATCACATGATATTTCTGTTGCCAGTGATTGCCTATCTATGGTCACTGAGTTCGCGCCGCTCGGAATACGTTGTCCTTGGTGTTGTGACAGCCTTGATCTGCGTGAGCTTGCGGCCTGTCTATGCCGAGACTTATGCCGGCAGGTTGTGGGCATGTTTGCCGTTACTTGGAAATCTAATTCTGTTTGTGCAGTTGATTGTGATTCATGTTGGAAAAAATAGTCTGTTGTTTTCTAAAGCCAATAACCCCCCTTTGTCCCCCCACTAAAGTGGAGGGAGATGACAATACTTCATGTCCAGTCTTAAGTTAATTAAACGTCGCATCAGCAGCATCCGCTCCACGCAGCAAATCACTCGTGTGATGAAGATGGTGGCTGCGGCTAAGCTCAAGCGTTCGCAGGAGAACATTGTTAAAGCGCGACCGTATTCGCTGAAGCTGAGACAAGTGATTCGCGAGGTGTCGCATCGGATTGATCGCTCGCATCATCCATTGCTGGAAATACACCCGCCTGAGAAAATTGGCATCGTGGTTGTCACGGGAGATCGCGGTTTGTGCGGTTCATTCAACACGAACATTCTGAAGGCAGCACAGCTACTGATTGACGAGCACAGCGAGCAGGAAATCCGCCTGATTACGGTAGGAAGAAAGGGCACAGAATTCTTCACCCGGCGGGGATTTCAGATTTCGGGCAAGCTCCTCAATTTTTTCAACCATCTGGAATATGCTCATGCTGCGGATTTGGGCAACATGATTGTCAATCAGTATATCGAACACGGCATGGATCGAGTGTATCTGGTTTACAATGAGTTCAAGTCCGCAATTCAACAGAATGTAATTACGGAGCAGTTGCTTCCCATCATGCCTGACCCTGCCGATGAACACGTTCCGGCAACGGACATCATCTACGAGCCGTCCGAATTGGAGATTCTGAATGCTATTCTGCCTCGCTATGTCAATGTTCAGATGTGGCGCGTATTGCTGGAATCCTTCGCGGCTGAGATGGGCGCGCGCATGACAGCGATGGAGAATGCCACCAAGAATGCCGGAGAGTTGATTTCGTCCTTGACGCTGACCTACAACAAGGTCAGACAGGCGAGCATTACCAACGAGATTCTCGAAGTGGTTGCCGGTGCTGAAGGACTGCAATAGTTAAAATCGGTGGCAGCATCCTGAGGGTGTTGCCGATATTTATAATCTTATTCATGCGAAAAGGCGGTCACGTTGAATCATGGACTTGGTCCGAAGCGCGTATCCATTTTTGTGGATGGCGCGAATATGTTCTATACACAGAAGAAAGGTCTTGGCTGGTTTTTCGATCCGGCCAAATTACTGAAGGTCTTATTGAGTCATGACGAATTGACGGATGCCTATTGGTACATGGGTGTCAAGCATCCGCCTGATCCCCGTGATGAAAATTTTGTCCGGTTTTTGTCTTATGCGGGCTATGCAGTGCGCAAAAAGGATCTGAAAACGATCTACGATATCGAGAGTGGGGAAAAGACTCAGAAGGCTAATCTGGATGTTGAAATCGTTATGGACATGTTTAACACGATCGAGAACTACGATAAGGCAATTTTGCTGTCCGGTGACGGGGATTTCGAACGAGCATTGGAATTGCTGCGTTCTCGGGGTAAACAAATTTGTGTCGTCTCCACCCAGAATTGGATTGCGGCAGAGTTGCGCATGGCGATCGGTTCTCATTTTATAGACCTGCAGGACTTGCGCGAACAGATTGAGCGCACGGACAGACCGCCTTCCGAGGGACGGGGCCTTGATTCTGCGGCCTATCCCGGATGAGCACTGAAGAAGGTGATTCCGTTTCACGTCGCGAGGAGTTTCTCGGATTTCTGAAAAGCTGGCGCGATGAGCAAGACTCGGATAATACTGCACGTCAACAGATTGATTTACTGCTGTCCGATCTGAAGCTCTATCCGTTCACTCCGGTCATCGAACTTGGCATTGCCGGCGCTGAACTGCTGGAGAAAACTCCTGAAGAAGCGGTGAACATCACTCTGCAATTGGCCGCTTCCGAGGAAAAGGCCACACGAGCGGTTTCAACGGTCATTCTTTCTCGTTTGGCTCGTTTTCATCCGAAGATCTGGATGGAGCTTGCCAAGCATCTTGCCGCAGACAGTGACTGGGAAGTGAGAGAATATACGGCGCATATTTTCGATGTGCAGGGTCAGTTTGAGGGACTTGCAGCTTATCATCTTGACTATGTGTTTGAGGTGCTTGGAAGTTGGGTCAAGGATGAAAACTATCTGGTCAGACGAGCGCCCACCAATGCGTTGCTCAGCTACTATCTGAAGAATCCGGAGATTGGCGAGCGATTGATCGCCCTGCTTGATCCGCTGCTGGATGACCTCATGGAATACGTTCAGCGCAATCATATCTTTGCGTTACGGACGATCGGAAAGAAACGGCCGGAGCTGGTGTTTGATTACATGGAGTCGAAGCTCCCGCAACTTACAGACAACTCGCGCCAAACCTTGAGGCAAGTACTTGAGCACAAGTTTGCGGATAAGGTTCCGGCGCGAAAAAAAGAATTACTGGCGAAACTACATTCTTGAAATTAATTGACACAATACAGGTCTTCTTACAGTATGAACAAGGGTAAGATTAAGCAAATTATTGGCGTAGTTGTGGACGTCGAGTTTCCCGAAGGGAATCTGCCGGCGCTTTATATGGCCCTGCACATTCCTTCCAAGGACGGCGGCACTCCGATCACTCTCGAAGTGCAACAGCATCTCGGCGATAACACTGTCCGCACAGTATCCATGCAGCCGACTGAGGGACTCATGCGCGGACTCGAAGTGGAAAACACGGGCAGTAATATCACCATGCCCGTCGGGCCGGCGACATTGGGCCGACTCATGAATGTGGTGGGCATGCCGATTGATGGTCTCGGTGAGATTAAGACCGACAAGCGTTATCCGATTCACAGATCGGCTCCGAAGATGACGGATCTGGATACCTCGTCAGAAGTTCTTGAGACCGGAATTAAGGTGATTGATCTGATTCATCCCTACTCGAAGGGTGGCAAGATCGGCTTGTTCGGCGGAGCGGGTGTGGGCAAGACCGTCATTGTGATGGAACTCATTAACAACATCGCCAAGGAGCACTCCGGGATTTCCGTATTTGCAGGAGTAGGCGAGCGAACCCGTGAGGGAAATGATCTCTTGCGCGAAATGGTTGAGTCCGGAGTCATGTCCTACGGCAAGAGCTTTGACGGACACAAGTTCGACGTCAACACGGTGGACAAAGGTGCGCTGAAAGATTCGAAAGTGACGATGGTCTTCGGTCAGATGAATGAGCCGCCCGGTTCGCGTTCACGGGTTGCTTTGTCGGGTTTGACTCTGGCTGAATATTTCCGCGACGAAGAAAACCGCGACGTGCTGCTCTTCATTGACAACATCTTCCGTTTCACACAAGCAGGCAGCGAGGTTTCGGCTTTGCTCGGTCGTATGCCTTCAGCGGTGGGTTATCAGCCGACACTGGCCACAGAGATGGGAGCCTTGCAGGAGCGAATCACTTCGACAAAGAAAGGTTCAATTACTTCCGTCCAAGCGATTTACGTTCCTGCCGATGACTTGACTGATCCGGCTCCGGCCACGACATTCTCGCATCTTGATGCAACTACGGTGCTCTCGAGAAAAATTTCGGAGTTGGGAATTTATCCGGCGGTGGATCCGCTTGATTCCACTTCGCGCATTATGGATCCGTTGGTAATCGGCGAAGAGCATTACGATGTATCCCGCCGCGTGCAGGAGACCTTGCAGAAGTATAAAGACCTGCAGGACATCATCGCGATTCTGGGTATGGACGAACTCTCTGATGAGGACAAGCTCACGGTGGAACGGGCGCGGAAGATGCAAAAATTCCTGTCGCAGCCGTTCCATGTTGCGGAAGCCTTTACCGGAAGAAAAGGCGCATACGTCAAACTCAAAGATACGGTTCGCAGCTTCAAGGGAATTCTGGAAGGCGAATACGATCACCTTTCCGAGCAGTGTTTCTACATGTGCGGCGGCATTGAGGACGCGATCAAGAATCACGAAGCACAAAAGCACTAAGCATGGCCAAGCCGTTCAAACTTGAAGTGGTTACGCCGACAGAGACATCGTATGTTTCTGAAGTGATTCATCTGCGGGCTCCCGGAGCGGCGGGTGACTTTGGTGTGCTGGCCGACCATGCGCCGATGATGGCGGCGTTGCGAGCCGGTCGTCTGCATGTGGACACCGCCGATACGGGTTTTGATTTTGCCATCAGCGGCGGTTACCTTGAAGTGCACACGAATCGGGCCGTGATCTTTGCCGAGACTTGCACAAGGAAGGAAGATATTGATCTGGCTCGCGCTCAAGCCGCGAAGCAAAGAGCGCTGAAAGAACTCGAAGCCGCGACAACTTCTGTACAACAGGAAGAAGCGCGAGCGGCATTGACGAGAGCGTTAGCGAGGATTAAGGTGGCGGAAGGATAGGGGAAGAAAACTCCAAACTTCAAACTTCAAACTTGAAAGAAGAGGGACAAGCGGAAAACCTGAAACTTGAAACTTGTGATGGACATTGTTGGTAGATGCAACCCCCCGTGGTTGCTCTTC
>JAGVEU010000270.1 GCA_020057985.1 Calditrichota bacterium
ACCGCTGACAAGAAAGGCAATTCGCAAAGGCATCACGGAAACTCCTGCGCCAGTACCGCCTCATTCAAGCTCAGGCTAAACGTCGCAGCATCAAATGTTACTTCAGCACCTACCGGTAAAGTCATCCGCTCCGACCCGTGACCGTAGGGGAGGTTCACAACAATCGGATATTCCGTTCCGCGAGTCGCTTCGAGCAGCGACGATTGGAGATAGGTCCATGCAATCGGATCTTGGGCCAACTGAAAATCGCCGACCAATAGTGCTGCAAGATTGTTGAGAATACCTGCGTTGCGCAGGTGAAACAGCATTCGGTCCACTCGATAGGGCGCTTCGCTGATGTCTTCGATCAGCAGAATGGCTTGTGTCAAATCAGGCAGGTACGGCGTGCCGAGCAGTGTGGTAATCATCGCAAGGTTTCCTGAAAACAGCCTGCCTTGTACAACTCCGCTTCCCCGCAAGACTGCTATATTGTCCTGAGCAAAACCCTCCAGAAGGTTTGCCGGATTCCTGCCTTGTAGCATTTGCAGCGCAAATATTTGAGTATGTGGACTGACCGATCCATCCCACTCAATCGCCAGCGGACCTGAAAATGAAATGAGCTTGTGTTTCGCGAAAAGGTACCACTGGAGTACCGTGATGTCGGAGAAACCAAGAAACGGTTTGGGATGAGCGGCGATGAGATCCGTATCGAGAATTTCGAGTAGCCTGCTGCAACCTACTCCACCGCGCGCGCAGAACACTGCATCAATATCAGGCCGCACAAACATTTCTTCCAACTCACGGGCGCGGACTGAATCCGGTGCTGCAAATAGCCCGATGTTTGAGAACGTTGAAGGTGCCGCCTCAACAACGAAGCCCACTCTCTGCAAGGAAGCCATCGCGGCACGCAGTTTCTCTTCCTTAACCGGTGCGGCAGGCGAACAGATACCGATCTTGCCGCCGATCGGCAGTGGTCTCGGTCGAATCAGCTTAGTAGCCCCATTGCGGACCGACAAGGTTGTAGTCGCCAAAGCCTGTGTAATCCACAAAGACAAACCGTCTCGACGTGCTCGCGTAGAACCATATCTCGTATGGACGCTTGTCCGAATCGAACGGATGTCGCTCGATGTCCGTAGGCTCTCCATAGAGAATGTAGATCCGTCCGCGATCCGTATCCCACCCCTCACGATGGGTGGCAAACTTTTCATTTGAATACTCCACTCGCGTGAAGTATTCTTCCATCAATTCGTTTTGCTCGGTTCCTTCGGTTGGATCTCGTCGTTTCCAGAACTCCTTGAAGAGAGTTTCCTTCTCTTGAGGAAGGGCCTGACGGAAACGGCTGTTCTCTTCTGAAGTGGCAACATACCGCATTTGCTTGATGGCCTGATCGAGATTGGTAACAGAGGATGGAATGCCGGGAACATAAACTCCGAAGTCGCGGCGTTTCACCTCTCTGCGGCCATTCCCCACTGCTTCGACGATGAGTTGATATTGCTGAGCAGAGAGACCCTCGAGTTTGATTGTGTATTCAAAAGTCTGAATCGCGCCGCTGGGTTTCACCGTATCCAATTCAGCTTGCAGGGTATCCCGCTTCTGGCTGACCACCGCCCAACTTAGCTGAATCTCGTTGGGTGCGTGGCTACAGATTTGGACGCGAGCGCGTGCCTCAATTTCTGTAGATGGAAAGTTTCCAATGACACGCGGAACGTTCCACTCGGCAAGGCTTGAGTCCTCTGATATCCAGTAAATGTCGGAAAGTTGGAGCAGCGAATCCGGTACTGTTAGAGAAACTTTTCCCTCCCATTTTGTTTTCTTGCGGGACTCGATGTCTTTCAATGTGACGCGAACATCATAGTCACCGGGAGCCACGAGAAACTCGTCCGCTCGGAGCGCGTTTCTGGTTCGGCTGTTCGTCTCGGCATAGGTTACAGCGGCCACCGTGATATTCTCGATTTGCTCTTTATAGAGACCGTCGCCGGAACGGAAAATTGAGGTCACCAATTCAAAAGAAGCCACGAAACCCGTGTCCGTTCGCAGGAACGTGAGATTGTCATAAGGCACGGAGGCGGCGACGATCAAATGGAGCGAATCGGATTCCGTGCCAAGTCGCTGGCCGACCTGACAACGAAAAAGCGGGCCATTTCCTTCGGAAACAGCAGGTTCGTGCGGAGTCTTGGCAGCGAAGACAACAATGCTCGCTAGGAAAAGAGCACAGGCAATGCAAAGTTTCCGCATAGTTCTCTCGATGTGTTCTCTTGTGTCTGCTGCGCAACTCCGCTGAGTTGATAGGCGGCTACTTTTTCGACTTTGACGGGAATGATCATTCCCGGCATATACTCTCCTTGAACTCGAACTCGACCGTCAATTTCGGGGGCATCCCAAATGCTGCGTCCCCACGAAAAACCCCTAACCGTGCGCTCGATTAGAACATCAGTAGTTTGACCAATCCATGAACGTTGGCGATCATGACAGATCCCTTGTTGCAGTTTCATCAGGCGATCGAGACGATCCAAGGCAATGCCTTCATCCACGCGGTCAGGTAACTCTGCGCCTGCGGTTCCGGATTGAGGAGAATATGTAAATACTCCGGCTCGCTCAAACTTGATTTCGCTCATGAACTCGCAGAGCGTCTCGAAATCTGCTTCGCTTTCGCCGGGAAATCCGACGAGCACGGTGGTGCGAACACAAGCCTTTTCGCACGCTTCGCGAAACGCCTTGATGGCATCCTTCATCCGCACGGCAGTCGTTCGGCGGTTCATTTGTTTCAGCATACGATCTGAGGCGTGCTCGATGGGGTAATCCACATAAGGCAAGAAACACGGAATTCGTGCGAGCTGCTCGAGGAGATAGGGCGGCGTGGAAGGTGGATGAGCATACATGAGCCGCAACCACTCGATACCTTCGATCTCGGAAAGTTGCTCACAAAGTTCGACGAGTTTGCGCTCGCGGTAGAGATCCACTCCGTAACTGGTGGTCTCCTGCCCGATGAGAATCAACTCCTTAACACCCTCTGCTGCCAACTCTCCCGCTTCGTGGAGTAGAGTCTCTATCGGTTCACTGCGATATAGCCCCCGCATCTGCGGAATGGAGCAGAACGCGCAGGC
>JAGVEU010000523.1 GCA_020057985.1 Calditrichota bacterium
AAAATTCGGAATTTTAAATTAATAATTAATAATTAGGAATTTAGGATGCAGGAGAGGACAGGGAATGGGTGCTTGGCTACTCTATTAGACGCATCAGATCCGAAAAAGTTGCACGGGCGTTCAAGGTATTGAAAAGGCTGAAGATGGGATGGTGGAAACAATATGCACAACGGAGGCATCAAAATTGGCATCTGGAGGAGGCATTTTTGGCAGACGGTGATCAAGATCGAGTCTTGTTTCTATTCTATCGGCCAAGATGGTATCGCCTTGTCTATCTCCTCCATAACTTGAATGGTTCCGGCAAGAGCGGCGATGATCTTGCGGTAATGGTCGCGGTCGTCTGCGGACAGAGTTCGTCCTGCTTTGCGCCGGTCATCAAGCCATTTTCGCGCTACCTGATAGCCGCCGATGTGAAACTCCCAGACTTCGGGCGGCACACCTTCAAAATACTGCGTATTGTTGATCCACACCTGCCGCTTGTTGTCCACGTAACTCACGCGCTCAACTTTGTGGTCGCCCTTCTCCGGATAATTCACCTTCGGAAAGGATGAGGAATTAGGGATGAGGGATAAATCGTAGAGGTCGAATTCCATTAGATGAAGTTTGACCAGCGCGCCGCCCAACTTGACGAGTTTCCGAAACACCTCAACGTCTGAGGTAATTGGCACGCGAGGAAAATCCATCTTTAGAAATTCTGCATACCGCTTTCGATATGTCGGAGAATGAAAGATGGCATAGATGTAGTTGAAGATGTCGCGCTCGCTCACCCACGGACCTTCGAGATATCCTTTGCCCATTTTTCGCCGCGCAGGCGGGAAGCGCTTGTAGAATTCGTCCATGAATTCTTTAGTAAAATTTGGCAGAGTGCGCGGCTTGTGATCGTAGCTTTTACTGCCGTCCTCCTCTTTTATGAAGAGCGGAAAGTGATAGCAGATTCCTTTGTTGCTTCGGGTCAATCGATTATCGCATAGATATCTCGTACAAACAACGTGATCGAATATGCCTTCCGCGACTTGGCGAACAACCACCAGTGCGACATTATCAGGAACGAGAAACATGTGCTGCATGACTTCTGTTCGTGGCCGACATATCAAACCCGGTATGTTACCACTGTAGAAAGTGTAGCGTGTGTCAAAGGGTCGGTAGAGAATGGGTGAGACCATATCCGCAATGTCGCCGTTCGACGTCACGTCATCCAATGCCCATCGCACCTTCCAGTCGTCTACATCTTCTCCGAGATCGAATCGTTTGCGCGCTTCATTCTCAGACAGTAACGCAAACTCCTCCATCCGCTTCTGCAGCTCCTCCGACGTCCAGCCAATCGCAAAGTCGTCTCGCGCGGTCACTATTCCCGCTGAGTTCAGTGGCATAGCGTCGGAGATGCTACAACCCTGCTGGTATTCTTCAGACAAGGTCGTGTCAAACTGCGTGAACAGGTAGAACGGCGTGGCTGGCTGCAACCTTGACCATTCTGTATCTTTGCTGGCAATGTCGTGGCTGGCAAGCCATTCGTATTTTCCCAAGTCCTTTCTTCTCCCATACAAATCAGTCTTATGGATCGCTCGTTTGCCCGATGGGTGCTCAGGCTTTACGAATAGCCCAATTGCTACCCCCTGCTGAATATCGAAGACGTTTTCATCTTTGCCTCCATCGGGAGCCGTTTCCTTTTTCTTGGCGTTGCCGTGCAAGTCAAGGATGTGAATTTCGTCAAACGTGTTCATGAGGCTCTGCCTCATGCCGCGAAATGTGGGGTTGTCGAGGTAGCCGTGATTGGTGATGTAGGCAAGGATGCCATGGCCAGCTTGTTCAATGCGCCATTGACCGAACCGAATGAACTTGACATAGTCGTCTTGCAGCCACTTGGGATTCTTCTCGCCAAGCGGCTCACCATCCACCATGTAATAGGCTTCGCGCATCCGCTCATCAATCCAATCGTTTTTGTTGGCCGAGTGACCGGAATAGGGAGGGTTGCCAAGGACAACGAGAATCGGTAGTTCAGTCTTAATGTAGTGGGCTGCATTGGCCTCCTCGGCAATCTGGCGTTCCAGACCAAATAACGCTGTTTGGACGTACTTATTCGTCATTTCCAGACTATTCGTCAGGAAAATATTTAGCCGTTCGTCGCTCTTGAAATCGTAGGCCCAGTTTCGACGCTGCGTTTCCTCCATGTCCATCCCCGCAAGCTGCATCGCAAGCTTAAGATGGGCAACCGCGTAAGGAGCCATGAGCAATTCAAAACCGAAGATACGCGGGAGCAGATGGTCACGGACGAAATCTGACCACTCGCCGGCATTGCCAACAAACGTGTTGCGGATGTGATTAATGACCGCATAAAGAAAGGTGCCCGTGCCGCAAGCCGGATCGAGAATCAGCACTTTCGGCATCATCTCTGTAACCCGCTTGCCATCCCTTTCAAATTGGACGGGGATCTTGGTACGATCAGCAAGACCGTCCTTAAGCTGAAATGTCTCTTTCAGTATATGGTCCACGCTGCGAACGATGTAGGAGACCACAGGCTCCGGAGTGTAATAAACTCCGCGTTTTTCACGAAGTTCGGCATTATACGCAGAAAGAAAGGTCTCATAGAAATGCAGAATGGGATCTTCTTGTCCGGTGCGGCGTCCGAAGTGCTGCAAGATGGCACCGATGTCGGCATGATCCATGATCGCAATGAGATCGTCCACAAAACCAATGAACGGTTCGTCCTCGATTTCGGTGCCGTTAATCGTCTCAAAGAGTTTGCGGAGGAAGGGATTCGTCTTCGGAATCTCGCGGGCTGCTTCCGAGCGCCGAAACTGCTGGCCAGGTTTTTCATTGAAGTGATTAATGCGCGCAGCAAATAATCCGTAAGCAAGTGTTTGCGCAAACATATCCGCAAATTGCTCATCGGAAAGCTCCGGAAGAAGGGTCTTCTTGAGCGCATCCTGAAGACCGCGCAAGAGGCGCGACTCTTGATTCTCTTCAAACGCTTTGACGATGATCTTGTCAATATTCCGACAGAGTCCGGCCATTTTACTCGCCAAAAGCTTAGGGTCGGAGATAGGAATAACGTCATGCTGGAGAAAAGCTTGGAGCAGTTCCGAGACATGAGCAACATTGTCTTTCAGGATCGTGACTTTGCCCTTCTTGTACGTTGCGAGCGTCGCCGGAAGCCGCAACTTGCCATCTACATACCATCGAAATTCGATATAGTTTGTAAGCAGCAAACTTCCTAACGGGAGATAGCGCTTGATTTGCTCACTTCTTTCGACGAGAGTGTTAACTTGTAGTGATGGATATTTTTTCGTATCTTGTCCGTATTGTTATATCCCCAACCAATACGGAGGTTTCGATGTCTTCATGTCCTCG
>JAGVEU010000028.1 GCA_020057985.1 Calditrichota bacterium
CACGGGCGAAAAGTTCCCCAAGATCAATCCGCGCACGTCCAACACTTGATGCCCCCTTGCTTGCGCGTGCATCTGCCTCCATTGTCTCAAAAAGTTCCTGACTCTCGACATCGTAACGAGAACGATAAAGGCCAAGTGCATGAACACTCATCGCTGTATCCTGGATGATATCTCCCCATGATCTCGTCTTGAGGTCGTAATTTCCGCGTAAAGCCTCCACAGCCCGCGAGACTGTCTCGTCCCATTCTGCGTCCATTGGCAATTTTGACTTGGCTGTTTCAATCTCTAGTAAGCTAGTTAATATGTGAGCAGTCCGACCAACTGATCCCCATAGCCCCGATGCGTCCTGTCGTTTCTTAAGTTCTTCCATGGAGGCAGTTAGAACCGATTCCAAGGCTGGCGCGGAGTAGGTCAACTGCACGAGACGAACGAGGTCTATCTCGCTTAAAGATTGGATGCGCTCAATCGCGACGTTTAGTCCATTCCTTATGATGCCGCGCAAAGCATTAATAGCATTATCTCTCCCGCTTACGCGGAGTGCTGCTAGAACTGGCTCACCACCTTTTACGAATAAAGAACGGGCTGCCACCTGACGAGCGACGTCACTTTGACCTTCTAAGTTATCGAGAATCCAACCAGCAATTTGAGATCGACGCTCAACTGAAAAACCACCAGCTTCGAGGTCTTCCTCGTATTTAATAGACAGCCGATTGAGCAAGTTCAGCAGCCCGCAACTTGGTCCCATCACTGCATCATATCCGCCAGGTGAAAGATGTGGACGAATATCCTTCAGAACACCAGGTAAGTAGTGTTTTACATCGAGATCAAGAGCGTCCATCATTACAAGGACATCATGGGTGTTCCAAAATCCTCCGGCCCAGAATCCGCCCCTGAATTGTTGCTCTATCCACAGCAAAGCATCGTTTATGACGACATCAATGGAGGTATAATTCACATAGCGCGTTAGAGATGTACACCCTTGAACAGGGCTTCCTAAGTGATAAAGACGCCGAAAAGAGGATGCAGGTTGCACATAATGCGCTTTGGGTCCTGATACGGTGCGCCAAAAAGACTCTACATTTTGCTGTGGCCACTTTGATGACACTACATATACGTCATGTATTCCGGCAAACTCCTCGGGCACTACAAGTTCTGAATATTGACGGTTAGTGACCCGTAATAACTTTGCGGTTGAACGAATGAATTCGAAGCCAAGATCAGTTTCCTGAGGTTGCTCTATAAATGCTACCCGAGGTGCACCCTCCGTGATGTAACGGATAATATTTTCTAGTAAACGCCAATGGCCCTCCCAATCAACGGCAATGGTGGATACAACTACCCGTTCACCGGATATTGTGGAGCGGTTCACCAACATAAGTCGGCGAAGATCCCCGTAGGAGTTGTCCTCCAATACCGTCTCAAACGCAGCCTCGTTTTCTGGGTCCAAAACGGCACGGTACACGTGAGATTTGAAATCATTCTCACGGCAATGACTCATTATCAACTCTTCGCTCACTTCGTAAGGGCTATTTAGCAGTAAAAAACCACCCGCCCAGTGACGCGGCGGAACGGAAATAGCAATCTTGCCAACACTGGAGTCTGGCTCTGACTTTGGTCGGTTTATCATTGAGATGCGGTACGGTTCTGGTAGCAATCCGCCGAACGCTTCAGTACCTGCTGATGTTCTCGTCATTTTCTTCTGGTAGCCGAGATAAATCCCTTTGCCGGAACGGAAAAACTCGTCAAGTTGTGACACGTTATCTTCAAGGACTTTTCTCGTTATGGCGTCACTTGTAGAGTTCGTGGACACAAAAACCGCATCAAAACCATCCATGTAATAAGGAGATGATGGTTCAAACAACAAGGCAATATTTGCTCCGTCAAAAGAGGTAAATTCATAGTCCTCAAGTCGGAGTCGCTGGTCAAAGTTTCGGGCAACGTCAGCGTATCCAGCTCGGAGGCTTTCGCTTTGATTTTGAATAACTGCAACACGATGCATTTGATGGCCTCCCTATCTGAAACGCGGATTTGGATTGCGACGATAATTGCGCGTAGAAGATCCCTCATGAACTACCGCCTCATAGTCATACCAACAGTCTTTTGGAAAGAAATCTCTTGGCAGCAAAAGCAATTGTTCACGAGCGTACATTTTTATCCGTTGCTCTATGTTTCTAAGTTGTGTATTGCCATTAACTTTTGCCCAAGCATCAACAAGCGGGCCAATTAGGTATTCTCCAAGTTTGAAGTCATACATAAAGCTATGCATGATTTGGTAATTGTATGACTCGCTTGAGAGAAACTTGTATTGTGTCGGCGTGAATTCCTTATTAAGGTTCCGTTCCCTTATTAGAGGAAGATCCTTGTCCACTGATTCCATGTCACGCAACGCCACTCCAATAGGGATGTAGCTACAGTCCAAGAGAAATATCACATTTTGGGCGTGACATTCGGGCTGAAGTCCGAGGGTTATTAGCGATGAAAAATAAAGGTCAAGTAACGGCTGAATGAGCAGTG
>JAGVEU010000375.1 GCA_020057985.1 Calditrichota bacterium
CCTTGCAGCAGTGCGTGTAGTCCTTCTGTGTAAGGAGAAACCTGCTTTACCCGAGCGCGTTCCCTGACCTGAAAGTAGTAGTAGAACGCGATGCCTGCCAGGAAGATAACGACACTGAGCAGGAGAAAAGATCCGATAGTCATGGCTTCTTCACTTCCGCAGTTTTTTCGGAGAAAGTTGCAGTTAGTTCGTCCTCTTCAAGGGCAAGATTCCGTAACCGATCCAACTCTGTCTGAAGTGTTTTGTTCTGGCGGCGCAAACCGGAAATCTGCCCGCGCAATCGAAGCTGATTGATGACGGCTACGAGCATACTGAGCACGTAGCCTGCCAATCCAGCAAGGAATAGCACATACGACAGCGGCCAGCTTGGAGAACTCCAGCCGAACACGGTGACAGTCACACTCTGATCGGAATTCTGTGTGAGAAATCCGACCAGAAAGAAAACCACAATGACAATAAGAATCCAGCGAAAAATCCACATAAAGTTGTCCTCGTTGTGGAGAAGAGTTGTGTTAATATTGAGAAGATAAGATCGTTGAAATTCAGCTCTCAGAAAGATGTCAGAGTAGCTTCGTGAATTCATCAACGGTCACGTTTGCATTGCGAATCAATGCACGCAATGTTCCAACCGATAGCTCGCGGTGTTGTGGTATTGACAGATTGACTCTCATCCCGGACTTGACCATAACCACGTGGCTCCCAACCTGTCCGAGTACTTGCCATCCGAGTTTCAGAAAGACTTTGACAGCATCCTTGCCAGATATATTAGCCAGACTGCTCACAACGCTACACAGCCACAACTATCGGCTGGTACTCTGGCATCTTAGACATCGTTGCGACAGCTTTTTGATCCTCTGCCCAAAGCCATGCCGTGATAGCTTCTTTGATATTCTCAAGGGCTTCCTGCTCATCCTTGCCCTGCGAAACACATCCCGGAAGAGCTGGGCATTCGGCCACAATCCAGTCATCTTCAGCACGATTTAGAGTGACATGAAAGACCATTGTGTGTATCCTTTCATCTGTTAATTCTTTCCCCTCGAAACGTAAATCCGATTAGCTCTCGAAGCTGAACCGGTATCTCGTCACCGATTGACTCGCCGTTTCTGGATACAACCACCGGTCGAAAATCCGGCGTGCGGCCTGTCCACATGGCTGCATCCTTCGGCGAGATTCCTTCAATCAAGATCGAAGTCTGTTTGCCAAGCTGCGCCTCATTCTGCCGATGCGAATTTTCTTGTTGCAGCTCGATCAGCCGCCCCAACCGCTCGGCTTTGAGAATTTCGGGAATATCATCGCGCAATCGCTCCGCCTTGGTCAACGGTCGCGCCGAGTACTTGAACATGAACGCTGAGTCATAGCCCACTTCCTGAACCAAGTCAAGCGTCATCTGGAATTCGTCATCGCTCTCGGTCGGAAACCCAACAATGACGTCCGTCGAAAGTGCAATTCCGGGGACTTTTTCGCGCGCTGTCTTGACAATTCCAAGATAACGCTCGCGGGTATAGGGCCGGTTCATCAGATCAAGCACACGATTGCTCCCCGACTGCACAGGAAGATGGAGAAATGGACAGATCTTGTCAACCGTTCCCATCACATCCAATAGCCGCTCGGAAATATCCGCCGGATGCGACGTCATGAATCTCACACGCTTGAGGCCATCCACTTGCGCAACAGCCTTCAGACATTCCGCAAAATCCCGATCCTCCCATCGGTAGGAATCCACATTTTGTCCAAGCAAGGTCACATCCTTGACTCCTTGCGAAACCAAAGACTCCACTTCGCGCAAAATCGAGGGCAGTGGCCGGGATCGCTCGCGTCCCCGCGTCCTCGGGACCACGCAGAAAGTACAGAACTTATCGCAGCCACGAATCACAGTCACAAAAGCAGTAATACCACCCTGATGATGCGGCACGATTTCGTCATACAATTCTTCCCGCAACAGCGTGGTTTCCAAGAGACCCGGTGTTCCCGGCGGCGAGATCAACCGCTCTTCGAGCAGCACCGGCAATTTGCGATAGGCATCCGGCCCCACCACCAGATCAATATAGGGCTGCTCCTCTAAAATCTCTTTGCGCTTGGCTTGCGCGATGCAGCCAATAATTCCGATCACAAGATGCGGATTTTTCTTCTTCAATGCAGAGAGATTGGCCAGTTGCCCCAAGGCCCGCACTTCCGCCGTTTCCCGAATCATGCAGGTATTGACCAGCACAATATCCGCATGTTCCGGCGCATCCACAAACTGATACCCATCATCCGCCAACAGCGTCTCAATTGTCTGCGTATCCGACACATTCATCTGACAGCCGTACGTGCGAATATACACCGCCGGCCCATTGCCGCTCTGTGATCGGCGGCTACGGGCAGTTTGTGCTCGCGTAAAGTCAGGTTGTATCGTTACAAGTTCGGACATATCAATCTTCTCTCCCTCCACGAATAGTGGGGGGCATTTCTTCTCTCCCTCCACGAATAGTGGGGGGATTAAGGGGGGTTAGAGTTCTATCGGAACACTTTCCACCAATTGGATCTCCTTCGGCGACACGCTCGCCTTCCACGCCTCAAGATGAACTCCTGCTGTGAATGCGTCCCGCAGCACGTTCCCATAAACCGGATCAATGCCATCAGCAGGGCTGAAAGTCTTCGCTGCGTGATGTTGAATCACATACAGCATGGCCGAGCATCCGCCCTTTTCCGCATTCTCGATCAGGTGATAAAGGTGCTTGGTGCCACGCTCGGTCACACTGTCGGGAAAGAGCGCAACACCGCCTTCCACGAGCGTCACGTTCTTCACTTCGAGCAGGCAATCAGGGTTCCCCTCCAACACAAAACCAATCCGCGTTCCCACGTCAATCACCACTTCGCTGCGAAAGCTTTTATACTCCCGAAAGGCCGGAATCAGTCCCGCACGAAAGGCTTCCGCTGCAATGCGATTCGGAACCATGGTATTGATTCCCACCCAGTCCCCGTCGAGTTTGATAAGCTCCCAAGTATACCTAAGCCTGCGGCGTGGATCGGCATGATAGCTCGCATACACTTCCGAGCCGGGAACATTTACCCCTTTCATGCTTCCCGAATTCGGGCAATACGCAATTACAATTTCGCCGCTGTCAAGTTTAATCTCGGACAGAAAGCGGCTAAACCGCCGAATCAGCGTCCCATGAATGAGCGGCTTATCAAAGACCACGCAGCAATGAATCTATGGTTGCTACCAGTGCTTCGCGCGAAACTTCCTGTTGCTGACTTGTGCGCATAGTCTTCAGCGAAACAGTTCGCTTCTCCCGTTCTTCTGATCCACAAATCAGAACAATCGGAATTCCCTGCGCATCGGCGTATGCAAACTGCTTTTTCATGCGATCTTCGTCATACCAAACTTCCACACAGATTCCCGCACGACGCAGTTCCGCAGCCATCAACAAATTTTCGGAAACCCCCGCATCATCAAAGCGCGCAATCAACACTTGTGTCGTCGAGGGAACAGTCTTGAACTCTCCAAGCTGAGTCAGCGCCGTTTGAATTCGATCAAGGCCGATTGTCGTGCCCGTCGCAGGAACCTGCTGCTTGGAGAAGGTCGAGATGAGACCGTCGTATCTCCCACCACCGGAGAGCGAGCCGATATGCGGATGATCGGGTAACACGGTTTCAAAAATCGGTCCTGTGTAATAGTCAAGACCACGGGCAAGAAATGGATCGAGCTTGATGGATACTTTCGGAACGCCAAGATTCAAAGCTGTGAGGAAAACCTCGCGGATTTCACATACGCCTCGGCGACCGCGTTCGCCACGTACTCCATCATCGAAGACTTTGCCAGCAGTTTCAAAATCCGCCCCGGTTAGCGCTGCCTCCAAGCTCTTGAGTACTGCAAACGCGTCCTGATAATATATGCCCTTAGATACGAGCTCATCAGCGACACCGTCCCAGCCAATCTTGTCGAACTTGTCAAGTGCTCGTGCGAATGGAACCACGAACAGGGCCTCGCGGATTGCAGGTGTGTCTATTCCATCAATGCTCGCCTGCGGAATTGTGTCAATGATACCAAAAAGCAACTTCCGTGATGAGAGCCGAATCCGAAATTTCTCAAACCCCAAATCCCGGAGCACTTCATAAGTGAGCGCAATGATCTCCGCATCCGCCAGCAGCGACTCCGTCCCCACAATATCCGCATCGCATTGCACGAACTCGCGAAATCTTCCCTGCCTCGGCTGCGGACGGTCGGCTCGCCACACAGGCTGAATCTGATACCGCTTGAATGGCCGCGGCAATTCCGCATACTGCGCCACCACTCGCGCCAGCGGCACCGTCAAATCATAGCGCAACGCAATCGCCGATTCCGCCGAATCCTCTTCCCCGCCCCGCGCGCGCTTGATCTCATAGATCAGCTTGTCATTCTCTTCCGATTTCCCCGTCAGGATTTCCAAATACTCAATCGCCGGAGTTTCCAGAGGCTGAAATCCGTAGCGGCGGTACGCATCTTCAATGGTCTGCAAAATCCGGCGGCGACCGAGCAATTCTGACGGCAGAAAGTCCCGTGTCCCCCGAAATGTACGCGGTGAAATGATCGGCAAAAGCGGCGGTCTGTTATAGAGTCTGTTTATGGCCTAACCATTGAATATGCGAAATTTGGAGCCAAAAAGCAAGCCCCATTCCGCCGCTCATCCTGTCTCCCTCCGTGTACGGGGGGACAAAGGGGGGGCGCGCTTAGCATCCGTGTCTCCGATTTGTCATCCTGAGTCCCGCTCTTCAGCTATCTGCGGGACTCAGGATCTCTGTTTTGAGCACAAGCACAGATTCCGTTGACCCACCTCTAAGCATTTCAAGGACATAGTACTTGCGGCGGCCTCTGGCCGCCTCTGTCATCCTGAAGGTCTTCCTGAATAGCCTATCCTGCATGTCCTCATGCAGGAATTTCTCCTCGATCTTGTCTTTCTGTATTTGTCTTCAAATACAGAATCTCTCCTCATATTTCTTCATTTCGCCTTTCGTTTTTCAATTTTCAATTTTCAGTTTTCCTCCTCCCCTTCCGCTTGACTTTCCTCACAATATGACATATATTGAGGAAATCGCGCTCACGCCTAAGCCTCTACATGGGCTGGATTACGCGCCGCCAGGAGCGGCGGGGGATAGAAAACCCTCTGATAAGCGACCAAGGCACAGCTTGACCTCACCCAGATTTGTTCCACCTTATGCCCCGTGTAGTACATCACACATCGGTGTGTGAACGGGTCTCTGCGAGAACTCCCAGACAAGTCAGAACAGCACCATTCCCTCTAATCACGTAGCAAAGAACCTTCATGAACAGCACCTCTAAGGACGATGCCTACTTTCAGATTATAGCAAATGCGCTCCGTGTTTGCGCAAATTATAAGCCCATGTTCGGGAAGGGTCGGGCAGGAGGCGGGATGACCTTAGACCAGTTTCAAAAAATGTACCGCGCCGACCCCTTCTACGCATGGGTTGGGCTTGATTCCCCCTTGATGTACGCAGCGCATAAAGCAGCCGGTGGTATGACCTCAATCTACCGTCAACTCGGAATCGGTTGTCAGTGGGTTTACAGCACGGTCCTGGTGGATTCGCTCGGGCTGTCCCCAGATCAAGCGACGTGGAGCTATCAAGTCCCCAAACTTGGAGGAGAACCGCGGACGCTTTCACTTGACGGTCGCATTGACCTTGCACACATTGATGACGCCGGAAAACGCGCCAGAGTAAATAGCTGGTTACAAGCTGCTGCCGATAAAGTCCTCCTTGCGAGGGCGACACGGAAGCGTCTTAAAGGAGCAGTTTTTGAGGTAAGACAGGGGTATAAGAGCAAGGATTCCAAACGTCAGAATGCAGACATAAGCAACGCCTCTAACGCGTACGCTAACTCCTACCTGCCTGTACTGTTTATCTTGTCAACGCAGATTGACTCCGATATTCTTACCCGATACACAACAGCACAGTGGCTACCCCTCGTCGGTTCTACGGGAGGGTCGTCAACAGAGAGTACCTATGTGTTCTGCAAGGATGTCGTAGGCTACGACCTCGCGGCCTTTTTCGAACGCAATTCCATTCGTATCAAGACTGAATTAGAGCATGTACTAAAGACACTCTTGGAGAAATGATGACGCTCACTTCTCATCCCATCCGCCGGCATGATCACCTGACCTTCAACGGGAACCTGAGGCACACTCGGCACGGTTGGTTACGGTTGACCCCAGCATATTCGGTGAACCTCGTTAATGACATCCTTAGCTCTGTAAATGGCGGGACTGGTATTGTCTTAGACCCGTTCGGCGGCACGGGTACCACAGCGCTCACCTGTGCCGAGCGTGGTATTCAGTGCGACACAACAGACATAAACCCCTTCCTTCTCTGGCTCACCTCCGCCAAGGCAGCCGTCTACACACCGTGTGATATTGAACGCTTCAAGACAGAGGTCGAACGCGTCTCCGAGTCCCTCGCGGCAGGCCACACCGACCAACCCCTGTGGATCCCGGCTCTTCACCAGATCGAAAAGTGGTGGGACGAAACAACCCTTGCATCTCTTGCGGCGGCGATGGCCACTATTAACGTTATTGCGATGCAGGAGCCTGACAGCGTATCGAATTTGCTAAGGGTGACCTTCTGCAGGATTATGATAGAGAGTTCTAATGCCAGTTTCGCTCATCAGTCCATGTCTTTTAGAAAAAATGGCAACCAAGCACCCCTCATTCCTATCAGGTACCTTTGGGACGAAACGGCTGACTTAATCGCGCGATCTGCAGCTTCTCCCGTTCT
The DNA here is from genome assembly GCA_020057985.1 of Calditrichota bacterium. Taxonomy (GTDB): domain Bacteria; phylum Electryoneota; class RPQS01; order RPQS01; family RPQS01; genus JAGVEU01. Next base: position 6,751 of record JAGVEU010000375.1, read on the forward strand.
GTGCGAGCCGCGTGCAATCTCCTGCGACGCGCGAGACCTTCTGCGCGTACTTTCCCCGCAACACTACACTTGCGTAATTACCTCGCCGCCCTACCCGAACCGCATGAGTTATATCCGTGAGCTGCGTCCATACATGTACTGGCTTGGATATCTGACGGACGCTCGCCAAGCTGGTGATATGGACTGGCAAGCCATAGGCGGCACTTGGGGTTGCGCCACAAGTAATGTTGGCAAATGGACACCAGATAAACCTCAACCCGTGCCATTCCCGGAATTCACCTTGATTCTGAAGAAGATCGCAGATAGCAGTGACACTTTATCACGGTACGTTCACAAGTATTTCTACGACATGATTACTCACGTAGACAGCCTTTATCGTGTCATGGCACATGGCGGAAGCGTTCACTACATTGTCGGCAATTCCAAATTCTACAATGTTCTCTTACCTGTGGAACAAATCTTCTCAGCCCTATTCGAAAATGCGGGCTTCAGGGACATCACCATAACTCCCATCAGAAAACGCTCTTCTAAGCGGGAGCTGTTCGAGTTCGTGGTGTCTGCTATCAAGCCTTGACTCTTCGATTGTTCCCTTAATTCGTCGCAACCTTGCAACTGTGGTATTCTCTGGGTGAACGGTTGCTAACTTCCCGACGAGGCCGGATTAACACATATACCGGTTACCGGCGAACAAGGGTCAAAGGAGTGAGTTACAATGCGGTTGCCAAACAAACTCTCATCGACAAATAGCTAGCTCACAAAGACCGCTCACTTCATTTTCCGTTGGGACAATCGGGCTCGCTTACTCGATCGCAGTAAAATGGGACGCAGGCGCGATTCCCGCCAATGGATGCTACATAACCTATACTGTTGCCATGAAGATTCAATCAATCCGGCTTCACAATTTCCGCTCAGTAAAGAACCTTACCGCAAAACTTTCTGACTACAGCCTCCTCGTAGGTGAGAATAATTGCGGCAAGACTACCCTGCTTACCGCGCTGCGCACGTTCTATGAAGAAGGCGGTTCGAAATTCAGCAAGGAAACGGACTTCCCGAAATTTACTTGCGATGACAAGGAGAGCTGGATTGAAATCTCCTACTCGACAATCTCGGATGAGCAGGAGTCACTAAAAGAAGTGTACCGGTCGGACGACCATATTCTGCGTGTCCGGCGCTATTTCATTTCGGACAACGACCTCGTTAAACCAAACCAGAGCAACATCTATGCTTATGAGCAGGGCCAGCTTTCCAAGAATCTCTTCTATGGCGCAAAAAACGTTTCAGAAGGGAAATTCGGCACCCTCATATACATTCCCGAAGTCAATAAGCCCGACGACGCACTAAAGACATCGGGACCGTCACCCTTCCGCGAAATGGTGAATTTTGTAATGAAGCGGGCAGTACAGGGCAGCGAATCTTATACCGGTCTCACCAACGCATTTGGCTCTTTCAATAACAGCTTTCAAGATGAATTCTCTAAAGATGGTTTCTCTGTTCGCTCCCTCGTGAAACAGGTCAACGACGAGATTGAGCACTGGAATATCAAGTTTGGCGTCACCCTGAATACCATCCGGCCCGAGGACATAGTTAAAAACCTACTCACGCACTACATCCAGGACCAGAACCTCAGCAATCAACAGGTGAGTATTAATTCGTTTGGCCAAGGCCTCCAGCGGCATCTTATCTACACACTGATTAAGCTATCTGTCAAGTTTGGTGAACCACGCTCAAAGACAAAGAAGGACTTTTCGCCCGATTTCACACTTATTCTCTTCGAGGAGCCGGAGGCGTTTCTGCACCCGTCGCAGCAGGAAAGGCTGAACCATAGCTTGCGCACGCTCGCAGCCGAGCCTACCCAGCAAGTATTAATTTCTACGCACTCCCCCCGCTTTGTCAGCAGAGAGATGCACGACGTCAAGAGCATCATTCGCCTACAGAAGACCAATGCAACCACTGAGTGCTTTCAGCTTTCCGGGAAAGATCTTGAGGCAATTCTTGACAGCAACCGTGGCCTCTACCGTCGTTTCTCTGAATTGCTTGGCGACGCAAACGTCCCAGATCCACTGAAAGTAAAGATTCGGAGGCACAAGCTTGGTTCTTTGGATGAACCGGAGCATGATGCCGCCCTCGAAGACGAGGGCATCCGTTACATGTTGTGGTTGGACGCGGAGCGCGCCGCGCTATTCTTTGCACGGCACGTTGTGATCTGTGAAGGCGCAACCGAGAAGGTGCTCTTTGACTTACTTTTAGACAGCGACTGGGCAGACCTCCGCGAACAAAACATCTATTTTGCTGACGCCCTCGGAAAGTACAACGTGCACCGATGCATTGCGCTGCTTTCCGGTCTTGGCATTCGCCACTCTGTGCTTATAGACGGCGACGCAGATGCCGATGTGCAGGCTGTTGTCAATGGCTTCATTGCGGAGCGTCGCACGCTGCTGACTAACCACATTGAATCTTTTCCCATTGATATAGAGAGTTTTTTGGGCGTTGCTGGCGAAACACGGCGCGACTTGAAACCACTCCGCATTGTTTCCAAGTTAAAGTCCGGTGCGATAACTCATGACAGAATCACAGATCTGCGCGCAATGGTGGACAAGCTATTGGGTCGCGCAGTAAAGGTAGCCGACCACGACTCCTGAGCAGAGTGAGAAGATGTCCGTTGCTGATTCGTTTCCACTTGCGGGCTTGGCAAAGATCCTTTACATGAAACATAGACCTGAACTCTCACTGTCTGGCTCTTCTCATTTCAATACACTATTCTTATGACAGCAAGGAGCACATATCCATGCGGCACTATCGGATTTCCCCACTTCATCGCTCATCGTTCATTGCCCCAAAAACAGCCAGAGGCAGCCACTAAGAGTAGAAATTATTCTTCATTTGGGATTTGGAATTTGGGATTTGGAGTCTTCTTCCTCCTCATCGTTCCTCGTTCATCGCTCATCGTTTCCTCTCCCTCGCCTCTCCTCCTCCGCTAACTTCAATATTCAACTTCGCACCCTTGCACCAAGCACCTTTTCCCGCAATCTGCCAACTTCAGGAATCTCAGGAGTCCTCTCGATTTCTGACCTCCGCCTCTAAAAAAGTAAATGCAGGAGAATTCTGAATTTGAAAATTAGTTCAAATTTCTCTTGCATTCGC
>JAGVEU010000525.1 GCA_020057985.1 Calditrichota bacterium
AAGTGCGACCAATGAAGGGACTCAAGATATTCTGAAATACTTGAGCTACTGGGGGATAGCAATGGCCGCAGCACTGCGCATTCTAGTGACCTCAATCAAGTTCAAAGGTTGGGCCAAGAGTCATTGACGAAAATGAGGAGTGCCAGTCAAGTAGGTCAAGCCCACTTGGAGCTTGACAATCCAATAGAGTCACACCGCGAGTCGCGTGACCTACGAGACTACGGCGCGTGTTCATGGAATTGCGTACAACTAGTGGAGAAGAGTTGTGAGTTGGAAGGAACATCTTCTAAAGAGCAGTTTACCCCTTGAGCAGTTAGTCGCAGAGAAACTAACTCAGCTCGGCTTTTTTGTCTCTGGCGAATATACATACCTAAGGTTGGATGAAGCAGGCCTTGCAAAGGAGTTTTCAGTAGACATCGATGTATCAAGGTTCGTGCCAGATGAAGAGCGCAGCTGGGGAGACCTAAATCTGGCTATTGAATGTAAATATAGACACAGAAACGTTTCTTGGATATTTGGGCGGCGAGTGAACCCTGAACTGCAATCGGTGGGTTTAGTCCGCGTACATGATGAGCTCACGACAATCTCGATAGATCGAGATGCGATTGACAAGTGGGAAGGTGGTCTAATTGAATGCGAGAAGGGCATCGAACTAACGCAAACTAGTAACAACCCCCATGATCTGGAGCATGGTCTGTCTCAGTTGCGACACGCATCGGTGCACCGAGCATTTAAGCAAGTCTCCGAGCAGGCACAGACATTGCACGAGTCAGACCTCTTGGTTATCTTTGATTGTCCAATACTGGTCACCACTGCCAACTTGCTGGTTCTGAATGAGGGAGTGACTTTGGAGGAGATAGAGGGCGCAGAATCGCTCGAGAACGTATCACAGGTTGTTCCATATCTCATTCATTCACGCAATCCTGGCCCGCAGCTTCGTGAAATCATCCAGGATTCTCTCGACGAACTGTACCATAAGGAAGCAAATTTGGTCGAGAGATTCGCAGTTCTTTGTCCAATCAGATCCAGGCTGGATCCTGCATGGCGCGGTCACGAAGGATCGCAGCCATTGGAGTTCCTCCTCGATGTGTACTTGGGTACAGACCTTAGGACGTCCACTGAACATGTGGCAGTAGTAAATCTAGTTGCGCTGGACAAATTCGTAGATGAACTCTGGAAGGCACTATTGGTCACATCAAGCACGGCAAAGCGCATTGCGTCGCTTGAATATGACGCTTCCGCAGGTAAATCACGGATGCTCCCGTTGTAGCAAAGTAGGTCAAGCCCACTTGAGGCTTGACGTTTCTGTGGAGTCACGCCGCGAGTCGGCGTGACCTACGCAAAGATACCTCCAACAAGGAGTCCCAATGATCTCTCGCATCTGGCATGGCTGGACAGCTCCGGCAAACGCTGATGCTTACGTGTCGCTTCTCAAGAGCGAGATTTTCGTTGGTATCCAGAATCGCCGGATTACCGGCTATCGCGGAAGTCAAACCGGTAACCAACCCGCAAGGGTGAGAGTTTGCGAGTCGACGTCCGCGTAGCGCCGCAGGTCAAACTCGCACTTGATTTGACACCATCCCACTCGCTGCCAGTCAATGAGTTAGCTGAATGTTGTCAATATTTGCGAAACCTTAGACCCTCTTGAAGGTAGAAGTTTCGTACTCAAATGAAGGGTACTTGGGTCTGACATGGCCCGATTTAGCTCTCATGTCTTAGTCTCGTAACCAGCAATGTAAAGACGAAACTGTGACCATGAAGAGCCACCCAAGACCATAGGAGGTTAGTTATGTACAAAATTCTCTCAGCCGCAGTCGTCGGATTGACGGTATTGCTTGCCGTGAGTGGGTGTTCGAATAAGGATGTGGAGATGCGCGCTCAACAGGCGACATCACAGATCACCGCCCAAACGGACAGCCTCAGAGCTTTGCGCACCGAGTTGACTGCGAAATCGGACAGTATACAGATTGTCATGCAGCTCGGGGCTAATGCGAACGGGAAGATTCTATCACTTACCGATCAAAATCAAAAGGCATCAAGGAACATAGCCGCGCTGTCTCGCAAGATTGATGAGAAGGACAAAGATTATCAAAATCTCGAGCAATCATCGAAATACGAAGTGTTCCGCCGGGATTCGCTATTGGCCGAAATCAACACGGTCTTCTCGGACACGAATATCACCCTCAGCGAAGTTCGTCAGGAGCTTGGCAACGAGAAGGTCATGTCGCAAGTGAAATCGGATTTCGTCGAGAACATCAAGCCCTGGTACAACAAGTGGAAACATGATGCTACCCAGCGAAATTTCCTGCAGGTGCTTTTTGCTTCCGGCAAGGCGAAGAAGCCGATTAATGCGGAACCGAGCTTTGACAACCTGAAAACCACGATCGATAGCTTGAGAGCGCCGCGCATTACGCCCGATACTCCCAATGCCCCCAATACGCCTAATCCGCCCGATACCACGGAGACCAGGCCGATCACAATGGAGAGCGGATATTAGTCAGTAGTTCACAAGCGGGGATATGATCGACTTGGTTACAGAAAGAAATGATAAGGAGTCAATCCATGGTAAAGAAGATACGAGACATTGAGAAGGACTACCCAAAGCGGCAGTTCATTGCTAAGATTCGTCGGCTTGCCGATGCCCTTGAAAGTGGCAGGGAGTTCAGAATTCAAGTCGCTGGAGAGAGAATCATCATTCCGGAAGACGCGACAATCAACATCGAGCATGAAAGAGGCAGAAGCGTTGAGGAGATTGAATTCCAGCTAAAATGGAAGACCAAGTAGGTCGGGCCCACTCGGACTTGACATGTTTACTTGGCTCGTGGCTCCATCGGCAGCGTCTTGCGAAATCCGATTCGGTCCGGCGCGTGAGAATCATCAAGTCCGGAAAGAGTTCCCCAGATGATCGTTTCGTCACCGTAGCGGTCATTGATGGTGTCAAGCGCGCTATGTAAGCCAGGGTGGGTCTTCGTGGGCCACAACACTTGCTGCGGGGTCTCCGGAGCTAATTGAAATACTCCTACTGCAAAAGACGTGGGCGTATCCTTGCATAACTCATCACCGATGATCTGCCAGACCTGGTCGAAGATTTCCTTACTCCCCTGAATGTCATGCCCCAGTTGCCGATTGCCACCGCAGCTTTCCCGATTATCGAATCCGACGGACGCAAGTACACCGCGGGCCGTAAGTTTCGCTCCCCGCAAACGTCTTCCCGTTCTTTCGACAAGCCGCATCAAGACCGCTCGGTGGAAGACCGAATCACGACATCGTTTTAACAACACATGTGAATGCCCAATCGACTTCGGCCGTGAAAGG
>JAGVEU010000519.1 GCA_020057985.1 Calditrichota bacterium
CACTGCGTGCGCTCTTTCGAATACGCCCAAAACCGAATTTCGGATTCGGGATTTTCCCGACCTCCTCATTGCCTGTTGACAATAGGAGAAATATTGTTATCTTTGGGATGAAGATTTGTTGTCTTCCGCATGATCTCGACGAATCAGCAGGTACAGATTCCCGTGGGGAACATGGCCTAAAGGGGCGAGACCAAAGTACTTGCACTCGATAATTGAATAGATAGACTTCACTGGACCCGCTCGCAAAACATAATGGACGTCAGAATGCACAAATTGCGCCTAGAGAGTAGTCCAGCGGCTATCAGGTCGTTTTCAGTTGTGTCATATTTCTCCGGCTGCGGAGGTCTGGACCTCGGGTTCATGGGAGGGTTTAGATTCAAGGGCGCGCGCTTCAAGCCGCACCCATTTGAAATAGTTCAAGCTTACGATATCGACGCGAAATGTGTTGAAACCTACAAACAGAACATATCCCACAATATCCAGCTTGCCGACCTTAGCATTCTTGGCGCAGCTGATGCACCAGCCGCCGATGTGTTGATCGGTGGCTTCCCTTGCCAAGATTTCTCGTCCTGCGGTCCTAAAAAGGGCTTAAATTCACCACGAGGAAAGCTCTATAAGGCTCTATCTGACTATATGACTATTCATCAGCCTCTGGTTGTTGTTGGCGAGAATGTCCCACACCTCGCCCGAATGAACAATGGAGAAATTCTTAGGACCATAAAAGAGGATCTTGAGAAGACCGGGTATCGTGTCGCAGTATGGGACCTATACGGCCCAAATTTCGGAATCCCTCAAAACAGGTCAAGATTATTTCTTGTATGTGTCAGAAACGATATTCATGGTGAACCGGTACAGCCCAAACCAACATTCAAATCGGAACGCTATCGCACGATCGATTGGGCAATAGGCGATTTAATAAGAATAACAAGACACGAGACAGTTCCTAATCAGAGCCAATATTTTGTCGCGAGCAGAGCGAAAAACGGCAATGGTCAAGGGGATGAAACCAGCAAACGCGGCCAGCCCGGTTACACGGTTCGCGCGAACGCGAAATCACGCGTGCAATTTCATTATGTATTAGAGCGACGGCTAACAATCCGAGAGTGTGCCCGGCTACAGACATTTCCGGATACATTTGTTTTCCCGCACTCGGCGACAACCAACATCATGCAAATAGGAAACGCTGTTCCACCGGTTCTCGCCTACAGGGTAGCGTCTTCCATAGCCAGATTTCTAAAATCACACCCCAACCACAAATGAATATGGATGCGTCGACATTCCCAGCGCCCGCCCCGCAGACCATTGATATCACTCCCAACCCACGCATTCTACGAGTCCTTGGCGAAATACCTTTCCACCCTTGGCAGTGCATCGCGGAGCTGGTGGACAACTCAATCGATGCATTTGCAAAGGCCCGGCGTGAAGGACGCGCGATTGAGGACGCGCGCATAGACATCACTTGGTCAGACGACAATGTTGCCAGTGATAGCCGCATGTTGGAAGTCACCGACAACGGGCTGGGTATGGGAATTGACGCCATTAGGAACGCTGTGAGGGCCGGGTACACAAGCAACGATCCAACGAGCAGTCTCGGACTATTCGGCATGGGATTCAATATTGCCACCGCCCGAGTTGGCGAAATCACAGTTTTACTTTCTGCCCAGGCGACATCCACCGAATGGCAAGGCGTTCGGATCGATCTGGAGGAACTCGCAAAGAAGCACACTTTTGCCGTCCCTGTCGTATCGTCTGCCAAAACCAAACCCGAGGAGTCCGGCACGCGAGTCCAAATTTCCAAGCTGAAAGAAGGGATGTACAAGGTTTTGCGGGACAAAGGCCGAGAGATCCGGCGAACCCTCGAAGACGTTTATGCGCCCATCCTACGGGAAGGGAGGGTGAAGATTTACGTCAACAATGTTGTTCTTAAGCCGCGCCCGTACTGCGTTTGGGGTGCAAGCCGCAGTGTAATTCGTGACAACGAAAGCGTGCCAGCCTGGATTGAACTCGACCACGATCTTGGCAACGCTCTCTTCGACACGGAGAAAAATCAATATCTGCCGGGCATAATGGAAGCCGACCTTCGAATGAAAGCGGAGAACGGAGAGCCTCTCCCCAGCCACATTATTGAACGTCCCAGAAGACTTAAGGGTTGGCTTGGCATTCAACGCTATGCCGATCCGCAGGATTTCGGCGTTGATTTCATTAGGAACGGACGAAAAATTCTCAGGAAAGACAAGCACTTGTTTTCTTGGGAAAACCCGATGGGCGACTCAATTATCGAATATCCTGTCGAACTCGGAACAACACAAGGTGGCCGTATTATCGGCGAGCTTCACGTTGATTTCCTCATTCCAACGTATCAAAAGAATGACTTCGACCGAACTGAATCGGCCTGGTATGAAACGGTACAGATCGTACACGGCGAGGGCCCGGTGCTCCCGAGGCGACGAAAGGAAATGGCGTACACAGACAAACCCACCGCACCCCTCGCTCGCTTGATGAACGCATACCGTCGCATGGATCCGGGCACGAAGAACTTGTCCATACGTTCGGCCCTTGCGAAGGATTGGGCTAAGTCCTTTATGAAGGGCGACGATGACTTCGTTTCGGATGAAAAATGGTGGCGCGCCGCTATCGAAGCGGACAGGCAAGGAGCGGAGGCTTCTCCGGCCGAAGTTGACGAAGGTGTGCAGGCCAGTGACGATCCTGACACGTACAGCCCATCGGCGACGACTGCCCTGCCGCCTATCGCGCCCGTTGTCACGCCAGCAGCGCCCGCGCCTCCTACAACCAGCTTTAACATTCTCGTGCAAAATGGACACCTTGTAGAATCGCTAAGCGGGGAATTCCGTTACGGGCGCACCGCACCACTTAAGGTTCGAACACGTGAGGTTCGAGAAGGCAATATTGAGGTCGACGGAAACAAAGTGGCTTGCACATTCTTTCAGGATGCCGACGAATGTGATTTTTTCTACAATCCACGCCACCCACTACTTGCGGAGTTCCCATTAGCGGGGCATGATCTCCTGACTCTATACTTGGCCGAAAGGTTCAAAGCGCGCGACAATTTGAAAGACATCGCCTCGCTCTTCGATGCTATCTATAGACTAAGATTTGCCGACTTTCGCCTTGACCGCGCCACTCTGCAAGAGCGAGCAGAAAAACTCATTGATGACATACGCCAGAAGATGGTTCAGCACCTTGCTGCAGACGTCAGCGGTGTGCTGCAAGTGGTCCGTGAGGCCAGCGGTGAGGTCGAGGAAACAATGGGCAGGATTCTCGGTGAACCGGAACTTATGCATGCGTTTCAAAATTCTGAGCCAAATGCTATCGAGATCTTGAACCATGTTCCCACGCGCACGTTGTCCAGAATCATTGACCGTTACCCGCAAGAGTTGTTCGACGACAAAGTATTCAAAATGCCATTCTTAAAGCTCGATGTGGGAGGTGACCCCATGGCCACCGAAAGGATGAGAAACGAAGCCAAGAAAAAGCTCCTATCCTACCTCGAAGATGCTATTAGTCTTACAAGCGGAGCCATGCGATCCGCTAAAAAGGATGAGCTCGGCCGCGCAGCATATAGCTTGAATTTTCTTGAAAAATTGAGTGTCGAATGAGTTTCTTGACCGACGAACTACTCACAGGAAACGATTGGCGTCGTTTTGAAAGGGCTGTTACCCGCCTAATGTCTCACTGCGGTTGGTCGAATGTGGCATTGGTGGGAAGAACCGGCGACAAAGGCGCGGACATCCTTGCGGTCAGAAACGATAGCCGCAGCATGCGGCTTTGGATTGTTCAAGTAAAGGCCGTGACCGGGGGCAAATACACGGGCATCGCAGCCATAAACGAAGCCATAGCCGCATTGTCTGCCTACGACGGCCACACCGTGGCAGTCGCCACAAACGGAGACTTCACACAATCCGCATTCAAGCGAAGAGATCAGCTTATTCGAGGCGGGTACGACGTCAAACTCTGGAATGGCAAGTTTCTACGCGAGCTACTTGCACGCTGGCCAGAAGAACACTATGCGCGGCGTAAGTTGCGGGCTTACCAAGACAAAATTGTTGGCGATCTCGTGCATATGGTAGAAACGGGAACCAAGCGCAGCCAATACGTGATG
>JAGVEU010000338.1 GCA_020057985.1 Calditrichota bacterium
CTCGACAGTGTCTATACCGCAAAGAACTCCGTCCGGATCATAGGCCTTGATAACACTCCCGTCCGCGACAAGTTCATCATTAACCCGTGCCGAATCGCAATAGAGGCTGATCCATTCGTTAGTGGGGACGAGTGTTGCTCCTGCCGTTGCGCTTAGAGCGATTGATTTCTCTCGCTTGTGACTCAGGACTGTTATCTCTCCAGTAAAGGTACCACAATTGGTGAGGTCCAAAGTGGCAGCATCCGGCACTGTAAGAGTTCCCTGGACGGTCTGTGAACCGCCGGCGGGAATGATGTCAATGGGGGACGGGATAAAGGAGAACAAGCCCTTGGGCAAGACGTGTCCAAATTCATCCATCAGATCAGCAGCGACGAAGATGTCGATATCAGTCAGATCTGTGGTGTCACCGGTTTCGTAGATAGTGAATTCGAATGGATAGGTTTCGTTGTTTGTCAACGGCGAGAAATCGAACGAATCAGGCACAACTTCCATTTGAGGATCGATAATATAGATAGCTTGAGCGATGGCCGAATCAAGACCGCTCAAATCAGGCCCCACATAAAGCACTGCTCCCCCAGTAGTGTCTGCCAGCTCCTGCATCTGATCCATGCCACGCAAAGCCAGCAGGTCATTATGCGGTTCACCTGTCTGTAGGCTATTTGTGCCTGGTGACTGTTTGGACGTTATCAAGCCGATATAAATAACCGGATTCGCCAAGAGTGCGTTAATAGTAGCAGTTCGACCAGCCACTGGAGCCGAGCCGGGGAGAGGATAGTTAGGCTCCATATCCCGGTCGTGAAACTCCACGGGGAATGTGAAGTGAAAAATGACGATATCACTGGCTGGAGCGAAATTCATATCGGATGGCAAAATCTCGCCGGCATCTACAAAATCACCATCGCCGTTGAGATCTCGTCCCTCGCCCGAAAGTGTTTGGAATATGGCCTCATATTGGGATTCCGGTTCGTCATTTCCCCAGCCATTCTTCAGTGCAGCAAGGGCAGCAAGCAATAGTGCCGGGTCATCGTTCAGCGGTGATTCCAGCCTAAATGCCCACTCTCCTCCGGCACCATAAGGGATAAACGGATAGTCCAGATGGGACACCAGCCCGAATCTCGCCCCGGGAAACGCTGTCTGTATGTCGGCAATGGCACTTGGCATTTGGGACTGCCAATTGGGCAGCAACATCCCAGTGCTTCCGGTAACATCCATTATGAAAACAACATCGAGCTGTTGGCAAATGCTCTTACCACATTTGTCAGCGATGGCTGCTACAAGATCGGGATTACTGATCAGCGTGCCTGAATTAGCTCCAGTTTCAGGATTATCTCCGTTACAACCACCATTAGTATGAATTCCGACTATTCTGCCTGAGCCGTCAAGCACACGCGACCCACTACCATTAGGCTTAGTATCAACCCGATATTCGAAGTGACTGTCGATTACGCCACCAGCTACGCTTGGACCAGTCCCCCTTTGTAGCGCGCCGTTTCTCTCATTCTCATCGTCGAGTCCAAAACCGTCAATTGACAGGTTCTCACCATTAATTGTGTTCTCGTAGGCACAATTGAAAGTTGGATCACAGCCGGCACCGAGGGCTCCGGAAGCGTTATTAGGCACAATAACGACAGCCCAATCATCACCAAATTCAGCGTGCCCGGAAGTTGTCGAGTTGTCAAGGTTTGCAACAGTGAATTGGTCACCTGCAGCCGGATTACTAATATCGCCTGTCGAAACGTCTGATGCTGGAACATTCCTTTGGACAGTCCAAGGAGGGTAAGTCATAACATGATGCGCAGTAATCATGCAGTTGTCATCAATCATGAAACCAGTACCCCAACCACCGTTGTCATCAACGATTCTCACTGCGCAGGCATCGGTGAATAATCCTCTGTCGTCCGCATCTCCGCATATGTCTTTCCCCGGAGCTTTGAGGCGGGCTACTGTAATCTTGCTTATCGTAAACTCAGCATTCTGGCTTCCTGACGCCAAGTGCAACTCAACGTCAACATTTCCACCATCGAAAATGATGGAGACTATTCGTCCTCCGTATTGCGGGTCTGTGGCTTGGATAGTCTGTTCTTGCTCGCCCTCAAGTGCACGTAACAGAAGGAAGTCGCCGCGGTCGAAAAAGATGTCCACAAGCTCCAGACGGACCCATGAAGCGCCCGCAAAGCGTATCTTCTCTATGTAGACAACCTCTGTTGTATCACTGTTGTTGAATCGCGGCGAGCTTTTGATATCACTGTAGACTCTCTCAACGTCAAAAATGGATGACTTCTGAGCAATCAGCGGATTGGGAATTGCAGCGAATCCAACCCAGAGCAATAGCACTAGCAAGAGATAATAGCCCCCAAATCTCCGGTACCTGTTTCGTTTATGTTTCATGACCTCGATTCATCCTTTCTGATATTGTTCGCACCAACCTGTCCAATCACAAAGGTCAGTCCCCCAATGGCCAAGTCCGATATTTCTAGGATGCATCTGTCACGCCTCCAGGTTATCGGACCTCAAATGCCTAAACCCCTTTGGTTTCAGCATATTTATTGCTGTCCCAACCACCTCCCTCAGAACGTCTTGTTACTGAACGTTAACGATAATTCAAAATAGAGTAGCGATTGCGGATGGTTGCCCGCATCACTCTTACTTCTCTCCTCGGATTCAAGCTCTTCGGAAGAAAACGCCACTCCCAACAGTAAATGCGCGACACCACGTCGCCTGAAAACTTAGCCTGATTCTTGAGCAATTATAGCAATCCCGCCCTGCATGGCAAGTGCTCTCGCAGCACCGCAATCACCGGGGCTGTGAGACCTGCTCTAATCATTAATGAAAATCGTATAGCTTATGCGACACATATTGTCAAGAGAAATCTGTCGCCAATTCTTGACAATTGCGAACAGCAAAACAAACAACGCCTTCGTCAATGGCCGTGGAAGTCGAGGGCTCCCTGACACGGGAACAGGAAACGCCATCTGGCTTTTCTTCCGTGTCTTGATAGTGCCAAGATATTCTCAAATGGTCAAGGATTCTCCCGCCTCCCTATGTCATCGTTCGCGTAACCGCAAGAGCAACCGGAATTTGGGACTGCTGATCTTCACTAAAAACTTTCAGGATTAGCCTTCGCGGTCAGTCCTCCACGCGTCTATGTTTTTCCGCAACTCCCCGCCGACTGATGTTTATTGGGACGAGTTTTGCTCGCCCGCAGCCAGCGATTCGTTGGCGGAAGGCGCATCCGTCTGCAATCTAAGCTGGTGACACTGTGTCTGCTTTGCGCTCGCGCCGATGTCTCATCAACGCCACGCTCACTAGAAAAATCGCCAACAGGATCAGCGACGACGCGACAACACCGTTTATGAAGGCAATATCGATCCCCTGCGCAGCGCGGAAATTGGCGATGCTCAGACTCATCAGTGACCAGAGAGTAATGGTCAGGACAAAGAGCATCGGCAGCAGTGTAAAGGCGATTCGCTTGCGCGCTTGATATAGCCAAACGGTGATTGTGAGCAGCGATAATGCCGCGAGAAGTTGATTCGAGGAACCGAAAAGCGTC
>JAGVEU010000429.1 GCA_020057985.1 Calditrichota bacterium
GCACAAGGTGAGCAAAATGATGACTGTAAAAATCCGCCGCATTGGGGGTTCCTCCTGATCCTTTGTCTAAAGAAAACGCTTTAGTGACTCGCACGATGTGAAGAGATGTACTTAAAGATCTAAAATACGCATTTTCGCAGGTAGAGTCAAGCCAAGATGTGCGAAAGTCGGAGCTTGAAACTCTACTTCAAGGTACAGAAACCCAACATCTATCATATTATTTTTCCAAGTACATAGCCAATAATAAGTCCGGCCAGTAGGACAACCGTGATGACGCGAGCATCCACTACCGCACGACCATGCCCCTGCCGCGCTAGGAAAATTGCCGCAAAATAGCCGGCTCCGTTCATGATCCAAATGATTGGCAAAGAGAGCGCTTTCACCAGCAAAGGCCCAATCCACGGCACAAGCATGATGATTCCGGTCAGACCGGCAAAGGCTGAGGTCAGCAATCCAACGACCGTTGCCACAACAGCGAGCATTCGTCCTTGAATTCCAATGATAACGCCGATCAATACAACTAATCCGGTGACTGCGAGGCCAAGGAAAGTTCGTTTGTATTCAGCCCAGATGATGGCAAATTGAGGAGTGTACATGTTTAGACCTGCGAGATACAACTCAGCATGATCCTAAGCTATACAACTCATAAGAGAATGTCAAGTGCTCAGTGCGAAAAAAATGCCAATCTCTTACACGGTTAGCGCCTTACACGGGTGGGAAGATCCGCCTCTCCCGTGTCCGTCCAGAAAAGTTGTTTTCGCCCTATAAAGTTTGTATATTTATTTGCTATGACCCAGAAGCCATGTCCGACAGTGATTCTGCCTCCTCCTGTGTATTTTCTGTCGGATGCCCATCTTGGCTCCGAGCGAGGCGAAAAAGCTCTGGAGCAGTGTGTGAACCTCGACCGCTTTTTCGACGAAGTTCTCTTGAATGGAAAGAGTCTTGTTCTGGCGGGGGATTTGTTCGATTTCTGGTATGAGTGGCGCACTGTGGTTCCGAAGCAGCATTTTCATACGCTTTACGGACTGCATACGCTCTCGAAAGCGGGGATTGAGATTCACTATCTGGCGGGAAATCATGATTTCCGGCTGCGAGGTTTTCTGGAAAGCGAGATCGGACTACATACGCATCTTGACGGAATCTCTGCGCAAATCGGCAAGGACAGGGTCTTTGTCTACCACGGAGACGGCATTCTGGGACGCGATCATGGCTACCGATTGCTAAAAGGGGTTTTGCGTAGTCGAGTCTCGCAACGGATTTTCAGTTGGCTTCATCCTGATCTTGGAATGCTCCTGGCACGCGGCACGAGCATGACCAGTCGCAGCAATACCGAGAAGGGAGATCCGGCTGAGGATCTCGAATATGAGAACTTCGCCCGTAGAAAACTTTCAGAGGGTTACACCGGAGTTGTTTTGGGACATTCGCATCGCCCCAAAGAGGTTGTTGAGGGTGAGGCGGTCTATATCAATCTCGGGGACTGGATTACCTATTATACCTACGGTTTGCATGATGGGATGCGCTTGTCGCTAAAGCATCTTACCTCGCCAGTCTTGTCTGAATCCTAAGCTATGGATCTTCTCTCCCAACTGTCTCAACTGAGCGCGAAAGACATTTTCGGTCTTGGCGTGATTGCGGCGATTGTCACGACCACTGGCAGTTTGCTGGCGATGCTCATCAAGGAATACTTTCTCGCGCGGTCACTTGAGCAGTGGAAAGAGCGACGATCACTCGGCGCCATCTACTCGAAATACCGCGATCCCATTGTGCTGTCGGCATCGGAACTGGCTCTGATTCTGAACCAGATTTGTGAACAGTATCCCACGCTGTATTTGCAGTCACGGGTTCTGGCGCTGAAACCCAAGCAGATCACGGTCAATTCACCGACCGATGAATACTATTTGAAATACAAGTTGACCTGCGCAGTGTATCGTTTGTGTGCGTTTCTCGGTTGGCTTGAATTGTACCGGCAGGAGGTTGTTTTCCTCAACAGCGGCAAAAATCGTCTCAACCGTCGCTTCGAAACTTGTATTCGCGACTTTCGGGAAGACCTCGCCGAGGGTCGCCTCAACAAAGCTGATGACTGGCAGCAATGGAAAGATCCCCTGATATTCCGCGAGGAGCAGCGCGCGATTGGGGCAAGGATGATTGTGGATGCGGGTAAGTCACGGGTAGTGATGGATTACGGGGAATTCAGCAAGTTCTTTCAGGCAGCGTCGGTCGAGGAAGGCTCACACTGGATTGCCATCGCCACGAATTTCTTTCTGGATCCCAATTTGGACAAAGACTTCCGGGAAGCCCGCTTCCATCTGCTGATTCTGCATCTTGTGGATCTCGTGGAAATCCTCGATCCCAACCGAGTGACTGACGAGATGAAGCTGTGGAGGGAAAAAATTATCTCGAAGACACCGTACAGCCGGATTCAGGAGCAGTCAAAGATGTGGGCGTAGGGCAAACCTAACTTTTAGGGGCACTTGGAGACAAGTGCCGCCGCGAAGCAAAACGATGAAGAACGGTGCGTGCGAACACTATTTTTTGACAAAACGAACTCTGCTTATCGAGTGATTTTTCAAGATGTTACGCGAGAACTGGCAAGCTCAAAATCGGCATTTTAGGCGGATAAATTCGTCCTAATAGGCAATTGGAGGCTTATTTTTATAAGGACGACGGGGAGGAAATCAGCAGATAGGTTCGGATACCTAACTCCTTATAAACGCACAGACGTTCAATAAGTTCCCGTAGGAAAAACAAGGAGTTACGCTGATCTTGAGTGCTGTGGGTAGCCGGCCGGGTGAGGACACCCGCCTCGGCGAATCCCGTAGCGCCGCATGGATATGCGCTCTTCATCGAGATAACAGAAAAAACTATGGAAAAACAACTCATCACGAGGTTGCACAAGAATTTCGAGGACTGTGCACACGAAAAGGACGGAATCGAGTTCTGGACTGCGCGAGAAATCCAAGTTCTGCTGGGTTATTCCGATTGGAAAAACTTCGAGAAAATCGTAAGTAAAGCAAAAACAGCATGTGAGAACGGTGGACAGGTAGTCGCCGACCATTTTGCCGACGTCGGAAAAATGGTAAACATCGGTTCAAATGGGGAGCGTGAAATTGCTGATCTCATGCTGACCAGATATGCTTGTTACCTGA
The DNA here is from genome assembly GCA_020057985.1 of Calditrichota bacterium. Classification (GTDB taxonomy): domain Bacteria; phylum Electryoneota; class RPQS01; order RPQS01; family RPQS01; genus JAGVEU01. The sequence goes on from JAGVEU010000429.1 coordinate 3,147, forward strand.
TTGCGCAAAATGGCGATCCGCGCAAGGACGAAATCGCCTTTGCAATGACTTATTTCGCGATTCAGACTCGCAAACAGGAATTGGTTGAGGAGCGGCTTGCGCAGTGGGAGCGACTTCAGGCCAGAGAGAAGCTGACGATTTCCGAAAAGACCCTCTCCGGACTGCTGTTTGAGCGAGGCGTGGATAGTGAAGGATTCGCGCGCATTCGAAGCAAGGGTGACAGCGCACTATTCGGCGGATACAGCACGCGCGAAATGAAAGAGAAATTGGGTGTGCCGGACAAACGCCCCTTGGCGGACTTCCTGCCCGGCGTCACGATCAAAGCAAAAGACCTTGCCAATGAGATCACGAGCCACAATGTGAAGAAGGATACGTCGCTACGAGGGGAATCGCCAATCACAGACGAGCATGTCAGAAACAACCGGAACGTGCGAGACGTCCTGACCAAGAGTGGAATCCAACCGGAGTCACTTCCACCCGAAGCAGACATCAAGAAGCTCGACCGCAAACTCAAATCGGAAGACAAGAAGCTGCCACAGTCGGTGAAGAAGCTGAAGGGATAGCACCGCATGGATATGCGCTCTTCAATTTTGTTGACGTCAACAAAATGGTAAACATCGGTTCAAGTGCTTGGCGTATTACTGATATAGTGGTTCACGAAAGTAAGTTGGCATCAAGAACCTCCCTTTGTCCCCCCTAACAAGGGGGGAAACAGGATCGGTATCCCAACTTACTTTCGAGAAAGACCATAGTACTATCACGGAAGAAAGTCACGCCGAGGCGGGTGTTCTCACCCGACCGGCACACCGAGAATGATCAATACCCTATGAACCGAATTGTTTGCGAGTGCGTTATAGACGCGCGTAGGGGCGGACTAAGGTCTTCCGCAGCCCGCCCGTCTTTCAAACGCTGAAATACTGAAATGCTGAAACGATGAAGCCGGGATCGCCACA
>JAGVEU010000284.1 GCA_020057985.1 Calditrichota bacterium
GAGATTGACTGAAGCTCCCAAGCTGAACAGTATGCCGCACCATAGAAGCGAATGCAATTTCCTCTCAGAACGCGACACTAGCTTGCCAATCACAAATAACACGATTGGAAAGAACCACAGAATCGTGAGGTGATTCCCAAATGCAAGACCCCACAGAAAAGAGATGAGTAGCGCGAAACGGCTATCCTTGGCGCCCAGGTCCGTAAAGAATCGAATTGAAAACCAGAGAATCAAAACTGCAATCAGCAAAGTCAGAGGATAGACCTCGGCAAAGCTGATTGCTGTCCACGAAGGTTTCGAGAAACCGAAAGCAAGCGCGAGTAAGCCTGACCACAGAGCTGTCAAGGATGAACCGGATCCAGCGCGAGCAATTATCTGATAAGCCAACATCGCCAGAATCCCGATCGAACATGCGCCGGCAATCACTGAAAACACAACCATCGCACGAGCCGCATCGTAGGGAGCTGCAAGGTGCCAAACCCTTCCAAGCAGTGTGTACAGCGGATAGCCGGTTGGATGCGCGATCCCAAGAACCTTCGTAACGGTTGTCAATTCTCCTGAATCAACAAGTCCAAGTCCGGGCGCAGATGTCATGTAGTAAACAACAAACGCCACCAAACCGGTTGTTGCGAAGACGACTCCTGAAGTACGGCTGTCCGACATACCTTAGAATCCTGAAACGGATCTCAATGCTGCATCAACTGTGTTACGCATCAGCATGGCAATGGTCATCGGACCCACTCCGCCCGGTACTGGAGTAATCATGGAAGCGACCTCGGCAACAGATTGAAAATCCACGTCGCCGCAAAGCCCTCCGCCCTCCTCCTCGCTGAGACGATGAATGCCCACATCAATCACGACGGCTCCCGGCTTGATATAGTCCGCCGTGACGTACTTTTTCTGCCCAATTGCGGAAATGAGAATGTCAGCCCTCCGGCAGATCTCCGGCAATGAACTGCTCCGCGAGTGGCAGACTGTTACCGTTGCATCACCATACTTCGTCTTGGATGAGAGCAAATTTGCAACAGGACGACCCACAAGATTTGATCTGCCGAGGACAACAACCTCCTTACCCCGTGGGCTTACCTTCGATCTAATAAGCAGTTCGACAACTCCGTAAGGAGTGCAGGGAATAAACCTTGGTCGTCCTGCGCACAGCAAGCCGATATTCTGAGGATGGAGACCGTCTACGTCCTTTTTCGGATCAATTGTGTCAATGATTTTATGGGTATCAATATGCTTCGGCAGCGGAAGCTGAACCAGAATTCCGTGAATGGTCGGCTCATGATTGAGTTGCGTAACGAGGGCAAGTAGTTCGTTCTCTTCGACATCGGCAGGTCGTGTCTCTGTAACGGATGTCATACCGAGACGCAGCGAAGTCTTACCCTTCATGCCAACATAGACCTTAGAGGCCGGGTCATTACCAACGAGTACGACAGCAAGCCCCGGTGCAATGCCGTGCGCATTTCTGAGTCTGCTAATATCGTCCAGAGTTTCGCTCTCAATCAACTTGGCAATGGCCTTGCCGTCAATCAGTGTTGCCATGAAGCGTGTCCTTTCTAAGTGATTTCAAATGTGCTTCATATCCGCGCGAGTATTGCCGCAGATGCAAATAATCAAATAAAACGCGAGGCGCTCGGAATCGCATCAAACCGCTTGCAAGCAGCCGCGCCGCATAGTAGAACGGTGCAGACATGATGAACCGCATCAGAAGACGATACGTCCAGCCGAACCTACCTTCTCCATAAGGATTCGACAACGTTCGATCCAGATTCAACTCAGCAAACAGCGAAGGATGTTTCTGCAGGAGAAGCGGAATGGAGTCGCGTCCATAGGTGAAGATGTTTTCAAGATGACTCTTCAGATGTCGCTGATGATTATGCAAGGCCCTCGCTCTGGGTTCTGCGAGAATTGTTACACCTGCTTTCTCTATCCGTACTCCGAGGTCAAGGTCCTCCCCACCCCAGACTGTGAAGTGCTCATCGAATATGCCAATCTCACTAAATACGTCTCTTGGGAGCGAGCAATTGCGAGTTAGAAAATATCTGCCCGGCAAACGAGAACCGGCTGGAAGCTTGACAGCGCCACAACCGTTAAGATAGTGATTTAGGGCACGACAGGATGCGTAATCTGCGTAATCAGATTCTCCAACAACAACACATCGCTCGTCAGCATGCCTATCGAGATGTGCGCGAAGAAAATCTCTTCGGACTTCGTGGTCTCCATCAATCATGACCAGAAGTTCCCCCTTGGCCTCCCGAATTCCGCTGTTTCTCGCAGCCGAACGACCTAAATTCTCTACCAAGTTAACCACGCGGACTCGGCGTGAATCGAAAGAAGAAAGCCAATCCACTGTTCCATCCGTCGAGCCATCATCTACAATTATGATCTCATACGAGTCTGCGGCAGGATTCTGCGCAAGAAGTTGAGGGATCAGCCGCCTGAGACAATGCAATTGATTCCAGGAAACAATTATTACGCTCAGCTTCATGTTTCGGCTATCCATCCCTGCCGACGATAGTATCCATAGAGCTGATCCCCAACGATTCGGATGTCATGATTTCTGCGAACCCACGTCTGCCCCTTGACAGCGTATTCCCTGCATAAGTTCTCATCCATGATCAGACTCTCAAGAACCGTCGAAATAGTCTCTGGTGTTGCCTGAATGAAGGGATGCTCACCGATTCGCTGTTGCATCTGTGGCGGGATGTTTGTCACGACAGGCAGTCCCATTGACAATGCTTCAACTGAACTCATTCCATAACCCCAACCGCCTTCGTTAGTCAGTTGGTCTACGAAGATATCGCAGTCGTTCTTGATTTCGAGAGATTGCTCGTGAGAAACATCGTGCAAGTGAATCAGAGTGATGTTGTGCTTCCTTTTCAAACTCTCGATGGCCTTCAGCAGAAACGA
>JAGVEU010000528.1 GCA_020057985.1 Calditrichota bacterium
AAACTTCTGAAACAAATAGGGATAGTCGTTGCAATAGGAACTCAAGAAGCACTTGTGAGTCTCATATGCAAAGGCCTCACAACCACCGCCGCAAAACAGGGCATACTTGCACCTTGTACAGCTCGGAATAGTACCCACCGATCTCGTATGCCATTGACCAAGCAGAGTGTCATTGATGCAAAGTGCTGGCCAATAGCGGCCGACCTTGCCATGCTCCAATCCCACAAACTCCCAGCAGGTGTAAAGATCGCCTTTGGGATCGAAGATGAACATTCCGATGTTTGCCCCGCAAAATGTTGGTCTGAAGCGCATCAAGGTCCCCTCCGTAAGCGCGCTTTTGACCGTTCTCTTGATGCCAAAGTCGTTATCACCGATAATGCGCAGATCATTTTCCTTTTTCTTTTCTCGCAAAAGTGTATCCGCGAATTCACCCCTCCGGAAAATGATTCCTTCTTCAACGCATCGCTCCGCTCTCAATCTAGTCGGCACCTCCGTCTTCTTTTGCCCTCCGGTATGTGTGGGCGCACCATAGACGGAGAAATTTTTCATTTCCAGCCAGCCCATTGATTTAATGATATTCACCGTCTTCCGCAGAGTGGCAATATTTTCTCGATCTGTGTTCATCCTGACGCTGACTCGTGCTCCTGCGGCCAGTGCTCTGGAAATGTTTGAGCCGATGCGGTTGAATGTGCCAGTTCCGTCGTGCAGTCTACGCCTTTGATCATGCATTTCCGGCGGTCCGTCGAGCGTGATTTGCAGGAATTCGATCTTCTTTTGCCCAAGGAAGCCTTGGTAGGAGTCCAAATCGTAGCCATTCGTGATTGCGCCAAAGACGTGACCGCGTTGGAGACCTTGCTCTATGATGTATGAGACAATGTCAAAATTCTTCCGGAGTAGCGGTTCGCCCCCATATAGGGTAATAAGTTTGCAACGATTGACATCTGGTTCTAGCTCGTGAATTGCAGAGTATGCAGAATCGACCAACTCTTTCGTCATTACTTCTTTGGTCCAGTTGCTTCCGTTGTGCGAAATGGAGGTTTCGTAGCAGTAGGGACAATTGAAATTGCAGTCGTAGGTGGGAATGAAAAGAAAACCTTTGCCCGCTTTTCGCTGATGAGCGTGGAGAGCTTCTGCCAGTTCCCTCACTCGCTCTTGCTCCTCTTCTGGAGTTTTGTCCGTCAAATACCCTCGTTGTGCGAGTATCTCAGCAGTAGTAGTTGAAACCGATGCCTTTGGATGTCCGCTGGCCGCGGTCTTCAAATATTCCACAACAGTGTGCTGCACCAAATCGATTGCGCCGGTGTACCCGTGTATTAGCAAATACTCTTCAGAGTCATTTGTGTTGACGTAGATAGTGTAGTCGCTTGTCCTCATTCACCACCAACGGCCCTAGACAGCTGGGTTAACATGCGGCCCTTCAAGCTGGCTTTTCTGCCCGAATGTTAGACCAAATAATGGTTCATTTCAACGGCGAAAACGTGACCTACGGGTTCACAGCACGCTCCGATGTTGACTCCCATATCACACTGCTTCGCTGCATGCTCCAGCCAAAGATTCATGATCGACCAAAATTGGTCGAGAGTCGCTTTGCTACTGAGGGTTTCTGTCATCACACAATCTTTTTGCGCTCAAGGTCTCACTTTCAAGAGTGCAAACCTTCGGCATTGCACCTTCTCCTATGACCCACTGCATTCCATTAGGTGTTTGAAGCACAATTCATCGACGCCCTCTACTCTTGTCTTGTCCAAGGGACGAAATGGGCAAAGATGTCTCAACCGAGGGCGACTCCCAATCAGCTCGCTGCATTTCTTTCGAATTGAGACAAGGCCTTCAGACAGACAGCGAGGCCAGTGCTCACGCGATAAGGCCTTTCGGTTCGTTGGATGCAATTGAACATGCGTTAGGGCGCAGGAATTCGTTCCCTGCGCCTTCCTCATTTTGTGTGGCCGAGTGGGCCGAAGTTGAGCGTGTCGAGTATCCGCCGTTCAACTCATCGTGAGAGTGGAATCGCGGAGAAAGACATATAGCTTCTCGATCACCGGTCTGAGATACCTGCCACGGTTTCTCTCCAGCCGGCCCAACGTTGTAGGATCAATCCCTATTAGTCTTGCAAGCTCTTTCTGAGTCACTCCTCGGGATTTCCGAAATCCAAGTAATTTCCCACCCAGGGCGTTTGGATCGCCAAACGACGGATCATAGCCCAAGAACTCGATGATCTTGGGCAGCGCCCACAGCATCGGAGTTGTTCTATTCCTTTCCCAGTTAGTGACAGTTGATACGACGACCTCTAGCATCTGCGCCAAATCCTTCTGATAGAGCCCCATTCGAGCCACCGCTTTTTGATATGGTCTCCCCAAGTATGTGGATTTTGGGGGATTCTCGAGGGTCTTCCGGCTTTGAGGCTGACGCGACAGAAAGGCAACGCAACCCTGCAGGTTTATCGCACACGAGGCACGGTTTCGCTGTTGAGGATAGCATCCAGCCCTTACTGAAATCAATCAAGGACCTTGAGCTTTACAATTCTCTC
>JAGVEU010000108.1 GCA_020057985.1 Calditrichota bacterium
AAATGCGGGACTATTTCTCTTTTCGGTTCAATGGGATTCTTCGTCATTTCGTGATTCCTCCTAATCGATTAAGTTAAGGGCGTGGATACCGCGGATCATGTTCGCGGACTATGAATGAGGGGGTATGATCGCCGGAGTTCCGGTCCAGAAAGGACGGCCAGAGGCCGCCACTAAGGGATGTTTTGTGATGTCGTTTATTTGGTTACGGACACGACGGACAATCCGAAATCGAAGACCACCCCCCTTTGTCCCCCCACTATTCGTGGAGGGAGAGAAGAGCGCATATCCATGCGGCGCTACCAATGACGGAAATTCGAAATCGAAAATCCAAATAAGATTCCGGCGGGGTTGCGGAAGACCTTAACCCCGCTCGGCGGAAAGTGTGGGGCACGTGGAGACACGTGCCGCCGCGGGAAAGCCACCTCCCCTTTGTCCCCCCACTATTCGTGGAGGGAGATCGGTGCGCATATCCATGCGGCGCTACCCCACAAAGAAAATGCTGAAACACTGAAACTCTGGAGTCACTGTCCGTCATTGAGCCAGAGGTTCCAGGCGGGTTTGGCGCCGCCGTCGGAGCGTCTTCTTAGACCCATGCTGTTGAAAGGCTCGACGGTCTGTGGGTCGTAGAGGAAGCTCCAGATGGCGAAGACCGGATTCAGCGATTCGCTTTGCTCAAAGAACTTGATGACGAAATCTGCTTGTTCCTGCTCGCTGCTTTCCCAACCTATTGGCGATGCCGCAGTGTGCCAACCGATTTCGGCAAAGACGATGGGCTTGGTCGTGTGCGCGCTGATTCTACTGTAGTAGTCCGATGGAAGCTCCGATGGATTCCCATAGACCAGACCTGGATAGGTTGTCAGGGCAAAGAAATCCGAACGGGGAAACCGATTTAGCAGCAACCACTCGGTGTTGGTTGTGTCATTGATGCCGCCGAATAATCCACCGCTTAAGCCGTTCATCTTTTCCAGTTGGAAGGTTGTGAAGACCTTTGTATTCGGTGAATGTGCCTTGACGGTATCACAGACCACGGGAAAGAAGGCGGCAAAAGAATCGAAATCCGCCGGCGAATGCTCATAAAGAACATTCACTTCGATTCCGAAGCCGATGTATTCCGGCTGATATTTCTCGGCATAGGTTGCGGCTCCGTTCAAGTACGCCTGCCGGACTGAGTCATTGAGCGGTCGCAGCAAAAGACCCGTGCTCTGCTCGAAAAACTGTGCGACAATCAGCGGTGTGTAGTGATACTCGCTATCGAGGGTGGCGATGACCGCTGGTGATCCCGCTGAGTCATTGAGTTCCGCCCAATCTCCCGCCCACATAACAATCTCGCCTGCTGAATCCGCCCTTTGGAAGAAATCCACCAGTCCGACTGAGTCAAAGGCCAGTGGTGAAACGCTTACTCCCTTGAGCATGGCATTTGGCTGCGGATGTGGTGGAGGAGGTGGGTCATCCTCGTCTGTGCAGCCCAGATTGAAGAAAAGTAGTGAGAGAAAGAGAATGCCGATGCTTGCTAATCTCATGAAACCTCCCGCAGTTGATTTTGCATACCACTAAAATAACTCAATTCCGGCGCAAGTGCAAGGAAAATCTGTCTGTAGGGGGGATCAAGAACAGAAGCAACCACGGGGGGTTGCGCCTACCGACCTGCGAATTGGAGGTGTAGTAAGTATGTGTGGTTTTTGGCCACGGCCAGGAAGAAATTCCTCTTTTTAGATACGCAACTCTTGATTACTGGCTCAGATAGTGTATATTAGGAGTGAATGGGTCAAGTTTATTAGCAGAAGCGACCCGCTGATTCACAAAACAAGAAATAACAAACAAAGGAATCGAAAAACATGACTAAGATTAGCATTTCGTTGTTATCGGCCATGCTGATGCTGGCACTGATTGTCCCCAGTCAGGCAGCTCAGGAGACCGCAAAGACAGCCTCTGATTTTCAGAGCCATATCCAGAGCCTCGAAACAGAGACTCAGATGCAAATCGCTGCACTGGAAACGCAGATTTCCAAAGCGGATGGCCAGAATCGCGAACAGACTGACCGTCAAATCATGGAAGTCAAGCGTCAGGCCGAGATCAGTCGTCTGAACATTCTGCTCGATTGGGCACATGCCGAAGGTGACGAAGCCCGCGCCGCGGAAATCGTTCAGGCGCTCAGCCACTGGTTGAACCCACCACAAACTCAGCAACTTCCCACCGTCTCCCGCGAGAACGTCGCACCGGGAACCGAGACCGTTCCCCAGCAAAATCTGAAACCCGGCTCCTCCAGCAAGTAATCAAGAATAGGAATTTAACATGAAGATCGTTCTGCGAAGTGCGATGCTTCTGCTCTTCCTGTTTTTGGTGAGCAGCGGCGCAAGAATGCTTTGGGCAGATGAATCTGCCCAACGAGTTGCCAACAACTCAGGCGCGAATTCGTGGGGACCGACTCCCGTTCGCTCCGATCAGATGAATGTACCGGGAAATACCGTCCAACTGCCGCCTTATATTCCCAGTCACGTGGCACAGGATTGGTCCAAGCCGGAACGCGCGGGAGCTGCCTATTTCCCGCCGATGCAGATTGAACCGGCCAAGACGCTGAAGCCGCGTCAGATCACATCCAAGGACTTCTATCTCAACCTTGTGGATGAGAAGAAAGTCTATTTCGACTGGCTGATTGTAAAGTTCACGGAAGAAGCCATGGTGCGCATGAGCAACGGGCAACCGTACTCGAAGTCAAGCTCGAATATCAGCAAGCTTAATACCTTCCTTGCAGCACACAAGGATATTACCATGGAGCGCGAGGACAATCATACATCAGAGCAATTACTGGATTATTGGGAAATAAACGGCGAGCGTAATACGGGTCAGGATCTGGCGAATCTCAATAACTTCTATCTACTCCATATTCCGAGTAATCCGGATCCGATGACAATGATTCGCGAAGTCGTTGCGATAGACATCGTGGAGACGGCGTGGTATGGCCCGCGCGCTCAGCTTGCGTGTGCTGATATTGCTCCGGCTACTCCCAACTATCAACCCAATCAGA
>JAGVEU010000252.1 GCA_020057985.1 Calditrichota bacterium
GGCGGGATACTGAAGCTCCGTGCTTCCGTCGTTGCCCGAGGCGGCAAAAAGGATAGCGCCATTGTCCCAAGCGGCGTTGATGGCAATTTGCGCATCGGAACTCGACGATGGGCCGCCGTAGGACATATTGAGGATCTTGGCTCCGTTTGCCGCTGCGTAGAGAATCGCCGGCGTGGTGGCGCTCTGCGGCAAGTACCCTTGGCCATCTTCACTCTGGAATCCGGCGCGCAATGCCATCAGTGTTCCCACCCAACTCATTCCGGCAACACCAATCCCGTTGTTTCCCGTTGCCGCCATGATTCCGCCGACATGTGTGCCGTGACTGTTCATGCCGAACATGTTGTTGTCCGTGCGATTGTCACAGTCTTCGCCGTCCACGCAATCCGGAATGTTGCGAATGAAATCCCATCCCAGAAAATCGTCCGCATAGCCGTTGCTGTCGTTATCAATCGCATCCATGTCTTCCGTGTCGCCCGGATAATCACTGTAATCCCAGACGAGGTGGTTGTTATTCAGGTCTTCTCCCGGATTGATCCACAAACTGGAAACGAGATCAGGGTGATTCCAGTCCACACCTACGTCAATTCCGGCGCAGATGATATTGGACGACCCTGTGGAAATATCCCAAACATAATCTGCGCCGACAATCCTTTTGTCCCACTGCAGCGACCAATACTGATCGTTCGGATTGCGAAAGGTGTGATACAGGAGATCGGGTTCCACGTTTCTCACGAAGGAGTTACTCGCAAATCTGTCCAGCACATCCAGCGCCGGATACTCCGCGCGAAACACCATCACATAAGTTCGATAGAAATCCGGTTGCACCTTAAGGCGATTCAGCGTGCCATCATGCACTAATCGCCATGTGTTTGTTACTTCGAACTCTTTGAAGATTTCATCAAGAGACGCTACGCCAATTTCGACAATGCCATCCTTGCCAACAACAGGAACTCGTGTGCCCACATTCTCATCGAGTGTGATAATGAGATGACCCGCGATGAACTCGGAGTCCGTCCATTGGTCGCCTGCTTTTGCGAATGCAGGTGCGCTGACAGAGACGATCAAAGCAATCAGTGCGAAAAGGTATCGGGTCATTCCAGTAGCTCCAAAGCGGTCAGTATTTTCATTCGTTCGCGTGGCAGTAATATGTGCCTACTCTCAGTTCAGATATAAGATATAAGTATACGCAACTTAGTCCAGAAAGTCAATCCAATGAGGCTATCCAAAACGCAAAACGTGCAAGAATCATGCTTGGCAAAAGATGTTATTATTATTTAACTTAGTCGCTCCATAAGGGCATCAGAACGCAATTATTGCACTATTCTGTTGCGCACTTGGAGGCTAATACGGTCGGATTTAGGATGACAAAGGGCTTGTCATCCTGACGAAGGAAGGATCACTGAGAGTGCGATAGCATGAGTCCGCGAATTCATTTGGACCAGCTTTCAGTGATCCTTCACCCCCCTCGAAGACTTAGGGGGATTCAGGATGACAGAGAGGGGGGCGGACGTGGGTGCCCAGATGCCAGTGCATTCTTTCTGGTTTCAAGTTTCAGGTTTTCCTAAAAGCTGCTCAGCAGCGACACATGAATCTTGCCCGACAGCAGATTGTCTTCTTCACCGATTCCGTAGTCAAAACCCCAGATTCCGAGTCCCGTCTCCAAACGAAGCCCCACGCCGGTTGCCATTTTGAAAACAGTTTTGGTCACAGAAAGTTGCTTGCGATAGGCGCTCCCTGCGTCAAGAAATGCTTGAACGCGAGATGCGGGTCCGAGCCAATAGCGAATTTCCGCAGTCGACCAACCGATTCGAGAGCCTAAGAACTGCTCTTCTCTGTAGCCGCGCAACGTTCTTGCGCCGCCTAATCTGTAGAGATCAGGCAACAGAATCTCCGGCTCATCACTATCCAGAGCCCGCGCATGTAAGCTAAGCGACGCGATCCAAAACGGCAGGAACTCAAGATTCGCTTCGCTGTCAATACCACCGCATTGCAAGCGATAGGATCCGGCGCGTGCAGTTCCGAAGCCGTGCTGACGCTTGCGCCATCCCCTTGAAGCAAAGCTCGAAAAATAAACGCCGCCGCGCGGATTGGTGAAGTGATCGCGCGTATCAAAGGAAAGACCCGTCTCCAGATAAGTCGTCTGATTGTCCGCAAAACCTGACCGCGCCTCTGACGCAGAATCCACCAGTGTCTCCTCCCTGCTCGCCGCTCCCCAGATACTCAGGTTGCCGGTCAGATCCGTTTTCACTCGCAAGCCCGCCTTGCGAATGACATATAAAGTGTCCTCAATCCGCTGATTGAAATCAAGCCGCACGGACAGAGGTTGCTTCAGCACCCACGGCTCCTCATAGGATACTTCTACACTCTGAATCCGCTGATTGGGTCTATTCCAATAGATGCGACCTCGTCTTCCCACTCCGAACAGATTAAGAAACTCTATATTGGCAAGACCGCTGAAAGTGCCACTGCGATTTTCTGACGCCGGCTGATACCCTGCCGCAATATCGAGTCTTGTGGACTTGGCTTCTTCAAGATCAAAACGCACTCCGGTCTTGCCGTCGTTATTGACTACGAGTTTCTCCTTGTCTACTCGTCGAATGAAATCGAGATGAGTAAGATGACGGCGCGCCGCATCGAGTTTGCGCTGATCGTAAAGTTCACCGGAGCGCAGTCGAGTCTCCCGTTGCAGAAACCGATCCTTTGAATGCCGATTCCCTGAAAACGATACAAACTCGACTCGTGTCTGCGGCCCGGATTTCACATGTAACCAAATCTCAATCGTCTTGTCATGCGTATCTGGCTCCAGTCTTTCGATCTCGACTCTTGCAAAGGGATAACCTGACGTTTCAAAATAGTCCAGCAGAAGCTTAGTATCATACGCAAGATTCGACCAGCGAAACGTGCGCCCCGGCATGGTCAGCGCTCTTGCCACAACATTGGAAGGAACCGACAGGCTGTCACCATGCCACAGCACATTGGACACTGTGGATAACCCACCGTCTCTAAGATAGATATTTAGAATGCTCTTCTGCTTGCGAGTTACAACTCTGAAACTATCCGCTGCGGCAAACAAATAGTCATGAGCCGCAAGCGAGTCCACAACTCCATTAAGATAAATCTCTATAGAATCTTCTTGCACTTGAGATCCGTGCGGTAAGCTCAGAAAGCCCTCTAACTCGCGGCTTGAGAAAGCGCCGGTGCCGTGAAACACAATCTTGTCCACCTTGAATTGCGAAAAACAAGGAAGAGAATACAGCAGGAAACATGCGATTGACAGCAGGACTCTCAAAATGTCGCTCGCGCCTCCAGCCGCCCGGTATGAAAAGTCTTCTCGCCAGCGTCATTGCGCGCACTGTAGTTGAGCGAGCCCGAGAAATTTGGTCCGAACTGATAGGTGCCGCGCAGATTCCAAATAAAGTTTTCTCCGCGATTCGCGCCTCTGCCAAGCTCGAAGGGAATGGCAGCCTTATTCGACGTCGCGTGGATCCAGGAAACATCCACATCTATTCTCCCCCTCCCTATCAAAGTGTATGCAGCGCGAGGTCGAACTTCCCGCAGGCTGAGTTGCGTCCGACTCCGCTCGTCGTTAACCTCTGAGCCTTTCAGACCCAAACCAGCTTCCCAGAAGTTCGAAAAAGTTAAAGTGTTTTCCTGAAGCAATTCAAAACGGGTGATGTCCCTACTCGGCAAGGAACTTCTTACATAGATGAGCGATTCACGAGAGAATGTGGCCTCCGTCTCACCGCGCAGCGATGTCAGATAACGAGCGCGAACCCGCATCCCTCCCTCATGAAACTTGCGCTCCTGTCCCCCGTTGAGAAACTGATTCTGAAGCGAGTTTGTCTGACGATATCGAAAGCGCACAGCGAGTTTTCGGCTCAATCGGCGAACATGCAGATCTTCTCGAATTGTGACCGTTCCTGTCAGAGTCGAGTCTCCGCGAAATCTCGATTGATCGAGCAATAAAAGAGCCGTCGAAAGCCTGTTTCTTGTTTTCTCTTCGAGAGTGATTTCCGTTTCGGAGGCAAGGGTCTTGATCCACTCAGACAACGTGGCGATTGAGGCTTCGTCCGGACGCAGCCAGAAAAGTGTGTTCAGGGAAATCTCCGTGGCCGGCGCATAACTCCCTGTGTTTCGAGGCGCAAGAATGTAGTTCCCTTGATCATCCGGCAGATATTGATCCCCCTCTCTGCGATAGGAACCGGTTCCCGGCGCCACTTGAATAGCAACCAAGTACTGACTCTGGGTTTGTGTTTTCGATACCCCGTAGATCAAATTGGCTTCAATCAATCGGTTGCGCGGCGACAGCAAGGCTTCCATCCGTCCGGCATCATTAATCACGTCTGCCGAATCAGATGCGCGGTATTTCTTCTCGCGATGAGCATAACGCGCTTGCACTGAGCCAAGACTTGCCGGACGCCAAGTCGCCTCCGATGTCAGCGTATAGGCATGAGCAAAATCGCGGTATTTATCCTCAGAGGAAAGACGATCATCAAGTCTGCGCCGGTACTCGCTGTCCAAAGTCATATCTTGCGGCAGGCTGACGCCAAGCCCGCTGCTATAGTCTGTGAATCTAAATCCGTCCAGTTGTGATCGTCTTTGATCCCTTCGCCGTTCGTGGTCCACCGTGAAGCGCGGCGAGAGCCGCCATATAGTGCCGTTTGCCCGCGCGTTCTGCCTGATCCAACGACTGTGATGATTCGCCAGAGTGTCCGCACTCTGAAGCACGAGATGAGATGCAGACAGGCGAAGGCGTTGGTCAAGTGAATAGGATGCGCCGATGTTGCGTCGAACTGAGGAGGAAGTACTGCCTCGGCTTAGATCTCCATATCCACCCGTAAGCATAAGCGGAGCAATCGGACTCAACCGGAGCGATGTCTCACGGATAGTCTCTTCCGTCCCCTGATTGATTGCTGCATTCCATTCGCGCTGAAATTCGATTTCGGATGACCGGGTGATCTCGCTGAACCGCTTGTCCCGAGTACGAATCGCGCCATCTACTTCGATCAAATGAGGTTTAAGCCCGAGCACATTCAGTCGTTGTCTGCTGAACTTGACACCGCCGGAAAAAGCAGCGCCATTATTGTCGCCGTCGTCGTTAGCCGAGTAGGTGTTGCGATCGCGCTGACTCAACGCCAGTTCTCCTGAAAGAGTGAGGCCCGTCACCGGAGAACCATGCAAGCGAATATCTTCGAGTACGTGTTTTTCAGGCAAGGCGAGCCGACGCATCGGACGATAACGGCCTCGTCCTGGGCCTACCCAGCGGAAATATTGAAGATTTGTAGAATCTGTTGCTGTGACATCGTACTCGCCGTTCCCCTGACCAAAGTCATCAAACAGGACGCTCCAGTCTCCTGTAGCCCGATTTGAATCACGAGGAGAAAACACGAAGATATGATACCTGTTACCCTCAAATGTTGTTGTGTCGGCAGTGACATAATCTCCGCCACCAATTCCGACAGAATCCGCCGTCGAGTCCACAGCGAGGGCCGCGTTGTCTCCCACAGAAGATAGTACGAGCTTGTCACCATCTGTCAGCGCGAGACCAAGCGGGCGGCTCCGGTCATCGGCTTCACTGATGAAGGTGGCAGTTCCGCCTAAGCGGTCATTGCCATACCGGCTCTCCACTCTTGCTGCTCCATAGGTGCGCTCATACTGCTCGTTGGCATATTCAAAGTCAACGACAATTCGCGAGTCTCCAGTGATAAGTCTTCGAGTCGTGAATGTGATCTCGCCTGAAGCATAGTCAATAACGTAATCGTTTCCCTCGCCGCGTCTCATGCGCTCGCCATCAAGCCACACATGCTCCGTTCCCGCAAGCACGACGATGCCGATTTCGCCGTCACGTCCAGTAAGCGGATAAGGCCCTTGATTAGCTTCCAGTCCGTTAAAAGAATTCGTGAAGAACTCGCCCTTACTGACTGCTCCACCGCCGAACGCAGAACCTATCAGATAGTTCGCTTCACCGAAGACACCTGTGAGTTTGCGTGTGTAGTTGTCGTACCGACCTCCTGGAAGGTTGAGAGTGTAGTCACCGAGAGTCGTTGCGAGATGGGGGCTGCGAACGGACACAAACACTTTTTCCAGTTCACTTAACGATTCGGTCGTTCCTTCCGGTTGAATGGGAGTGGACTGATCGGACAGAACCGCGATTACGTCAATGTTCTTTCCAACGCGGCCATCAATTTGCAGGCTGAGCGCTGACTCAAGAGCGAGATCCTGACCGGTGCCAACCTGCACGCTGCGAATCAAGGATCCGGACTTATTAAGGCGGCTCCAGCCTTCAAAGGTGGGAACTTGTGGGGAAGCTGTGGAAAGAATGCGAGACGTATCTTTGGAGGCGATTTCACGTCCAAGTTCGCGAAGGGAGTGGCGGGAGTATGTCTTGAAGAGCGGAATGGGGCGATAAACAAAGAAAACGACGAGACTGTCGTTTCTTCCAAGAGGGCGGTAGAGCCAGATTCGATTGCCGGGCTCAACGATTCGCCAGTGCGTGAATTCGGAGAGTAGCTCAGTATTACGATAGACCTTTACCGAGTCAAACTCCACCCAAATCGCTGGCAGGGTGAAAACCGTATCGCGTTCGCTCGTGCTTTGAAAGGCAATTCTTCCGGAACGAGCGGGAAAAGATGCGGATGCGACCGAAATAAAAAGCAGAATTCCTGCGAAAATCAGAAATATGCCGCATGGGAATATTCCGGCGCCGCGCATGGCACTGGTCCGCATTCAGTTCTGCTGCAGTGTGATCCGAAACAGCGTGCCAGCTTTTCCGTCGAGCAGGAACAAAACCCCTTTCACCCACGCCATTGCATCAAGTTGTCTCAAACCGATGTCGTCAAGTTGCGCGGCAGAAAGCAAGGAATCGGGAGATGTTCGATTCAAGTGAACTCTCCACACGCCGCTCATGGATCCAACGATGATTCCGGTATCAGCAACGGCAAGCGCGAGATTGGCGTCAGCTACCGGCAACGAGTAACTGTCCACCGGATTCAGGAGTAAATCAGAGCGATGTAGAACCGACTCGCCCCGCACCCACCAGACTAAGCCTCGCGATGGAATAAAAGCCATTCGTGCCACATCTGTTAAGAACGATCCGCCGCTTCTACCTCCAAATTCGGCGCGCAAATTGTAAAGTGGATCATAGCACAGCAGCCGACCTCCATCGCGATCGAAGGCGTACAGATCTCCCTGAGGTGAGAGCGCAATGACTTCCGGCTGATGACGAGTCTCGTCACCTGTGACCTTAATCTCGAGCGTACCCTGATAAACAAGAGAGCGCGAGAAGGTTTCGATTCGACGGTTGCCGTAGTCCACAACCCAAACCATGTTGCCGAAATCTGCGCGGATATCCTGCGGCCACTGAAATTGACCATGAGCATTGCCGAAGCCCCCGGTCTCCGCAACAAGCTTGCCGGTACTATCCACGGCAATGACTCGATGGTGCCCTGTGTCTGCAATGTAGAGCAGTCCTTCTCTTGAGAGTGAGATCGCACGCGGATCACGTAGTTGAACCGTATCAGATGGAACGATCTTCTTCCAGTTCATCTCCATCGCGCTACACAGGGAACACATCAGCAATAAAGCCGGAAATGCAAGTCTCATTGCGGTTCCCATGGCGGATTCTCAAGACAGAAATGATAGAGTTCGAGATACATAGCAGCCGAGTGATTCCACGAGAAATCCATCTTCATTGCCCGGCGTTGTATTCTCTGCCAGCGACCAACGTCGCGAAAGGCGTTTAGCGCTCGTCCCAGAGTTTGAAGGAGCATTTCTGAACTGTATTCAAGAAAGGCAAATCCTGTTCCATGCTCCGGATCACTATCGGCATCTGTCACGGAATCAGCAAGGCCGCCGGTTGCACGAACAACCGGCAACGTTCCATAGCGCATGCTCATCATCTGATTGAGCCCACATGGCTCATAGAGCGACGGCATGATGAACATGTCTGCACCTGCTTCGATCAGATGCGCCAAATCTTCATCATAGCCGATTGTCACAGCAAAGCGATCTGGAAATGTCCGTGCCGCCTCTCGAAAAGTGTGCTCATAGTTTGGATCGCCGGTTCCAAGCACTACAACCTGCGCAGGGAGGTTGAACACTTCCGTCAGAACCGGAGCGAGAATCTGAAAGCCCTTTTGATGCACGATTCTTGAGATCGAGCCGATGACAGGGACATCAGCGCTGTATGGAAGACCGACTCTCTTGCAAAGCGCTTTCTTGTTGAGCTTCTTTTGATCCAACGACTCTGCAGTGTAGCGGAATGGTATTCTCGAATCGGTTTCCGGATTCCACAACTCATCGTCTATACCATTGAGAATTCCAAGCAGACGATTTGAGCGCCGTTTCAGGATGGTCTCAAGTCCCCACCCGTATTCATACGCGCTTTGAATCTCGCGTGCATAGGTCGGAGAGACCGTGTTCAGGACATCCGCAAGCTCGAGACCTGTCTTTAGAAAATTCACCTTGTCGTAGAACTCGATCGGGCTGCCCGGATAGAAATACGGCTCGGCGCCACCAATACGTCGCACTGTGTTCTTATCAAACAAGCCGTGATAGGCCATGTTGTGGATGGTGAGCAAGGATCGGGAGTTCTCATATCCGATTCCGGCGGAAGTGTTTCGCAAATAGAACGGAATCAGCGCTGTTTGCCAATCGTGGCAGTGGAAGACCTCGGGTTTCCAACCCATGGCATTGCAGAGCGAGAACGCGGCTCGTGACAACAGGATATACCGGTCATCGTTGTCTGCGTAATCCTGATTGGTTAGGGGATCCACATAGATTCCGAGGCGGTCGTAGAGCGCGTCACATTCGAGGAAGTACGTTGGAGCCGCCGAGGTATCGGCTTGCATCTCCAGGAAAGATATGGGAATCTTCTGATTGTGGAATTCAACGGAACCACGAATGCGATTGCCAGTACTCTCGCCTTGAAATGAACTCGGATCAATATTGCCGTATTTCGGAGTTAGAATACGAATATCGCAATCCGCTCGTTTCAGCGCTCTCGGTAGCGCGGCGCTGATGTCGACTAATCCACCCGTCTTGCTGTGCGGTGCGATTTCTGAGGTGACAAAGAGGACTTTGACGGGCATTTACTCTTCCTGCCCCATCGTCTCCACTCGCACCAAATTTCGCCCGTGCTTCTTCACCCAATACAACGCGCGGTCAGCTCGCTCGATCAAATCATCCGGCCCTTTGGCATCCGAGTTATCCGTCACGCCGCAGGAGATCGTCATGGTTCCTTTGCTTTGTGTTTCATCCGTTGCATACGTTCTTGCCTCAACTGCCTTACGGATCTTTTCGGCGACAATCAGGCCGTTCTTCGCATTAATTTCGGGAAGAATGAGCGCAAACTCCTCGCCACCGTAGCGCGCTACGAAGTCAATGTCTCGAACTGATTTTCTAATTGTAGCAGCCACTTCCGATAATGCTTTGTCGCCGGCGAGGTGTCCGTATGTATCGTTGAACAACTTGAAGTCGTCAATGTCAATCATGATCAGAGACATCTTCTTACGGTAGCGGCGGGCGCGTTGAAACTCCTTGCGGAGTTGATCGCGGAAAAACCAGTGATTGAAAAGATTCGTAAGTCCGTCAATCGTCGCCAATCGCTGAGCACGCAGATGCAGCCGTGTGTGATACAGCAGAAGAGCCATTCCAAGCCGAAACTGTTCAAGTGCCTGATAATCTCGTTCAATTGGTACGAGATTCTCTGTGTAGAACAGCTTCAAGATACCGAGACGATTGCCTTGAAAGCTAAGGGGAAGCAGAAAGCCTGACTTGAAATTCATGAGTGAAACCAGCGCTCCATTCATGATCTCTTTTGAAGAGGTAGGATCCTCAACAAAGAATGGGGTCTCACGCCGATAGATCAACGGAGTCGAGCGTGGCGAGAGGATCACCGAGAGCAACTGCCCTGAATAGGGTGAGTGTCTCCAGACCCAGCCGTTTGATCTTCCGGTCCAGTAATCCGAAGGGTTTTCGGCCTGAATCTCTATATAGTCCGGATTCAAGAGTTTCCGTACTTTGCCGCCGAAGAACTCAAATAGCGTTTCACCATCCTGCTCGAGGGCGTTTTCGATCTGCAAGGCCTGATGTGTTTGGCATTCCAATTCGAGGTTCGCTTGATGCCTCGCGCCGTCAAGAAGGATTAGCAGCGGCGATACATCCTTCTGATTCGCTTGCGACGTGTGAAGGATGTCAGCAACATCACCGGGTGCACTCCAGGCGCTGAGGAACATGGAGATAGTCTTGATGTCCGTTGTGTAGGCTACAGAGTTGGGATTTTGGTAGCAGCG
Organism: Calditrichota bacterium; assembly: GCA_020057985.1. Taxonomy (GTDB): domain Bacteria; phylum Electryoneota; class RPQS01; order RPQS01; family RPQS01; genus JAGVEU01. The sequence continues at coordinate 10,293 of JAGVEU010000252.1, forward strand.
AAAAGGAGAAGGAGATGCTGTTGAAGGCTCGGTGACCACAAGGACTGTTTCGTGATCCTTGAAAAGCAGAAGATGACTGCCCGGTCTAGAGGTGAGCTTAATTTCGCTCAAGGTGCAAGGCTGCTGTCTCAATGCAGACAACAGATGCGTTAGCTCGTGTGCCGAGAGTCGAAACAACTGCCAGTTTTCGACTGACTGAGACTCTTGAATATATCTGAGAAACGAGTCCATCACGTGATCTTCTGACTGACTCCTGTTTCACGGGACGCAAGCCAATCCTTCAGCCACAGCGCATTAGCCGGGGCTTGACCGGAATGGCAGTTGTTGAAAAGAAGATAGACTTTTCGCGATGGGGTGTTGAAAGTGAGGAGTGTGTTTGCGAAAGAAGTCAGTTCTTCCGCCGAGTAATTGTAGTCATAGCGGTCACCAGACGAGGAGTTGTACCATGCCGAGGAGTTTCTGCCGTGCAGCCTAATGTAAAGAACCTCCGCCGTGGCTTGAAGTCGAAATGGAAGCAGGTTCTCCATTTGTGGCTCATCGGGGCAGACCCAAGTCAAATCCGCCGCTCGTAAATGATCGTGTATCTCCAGCGTGTCCCAGCTTCTGTGCCGGAATTCGACGCACATCTTGATTTCCTCACAGTAGGGTTTCAGCGCCATGACATACCTAACGTTCTCGGCGCAAGCACGGAAACTGCCGGGAAACTGCGCAAGGATTCCAAGCAGTTTCTTTGATTCGCGCAGTGGGGTCAGTGCAGCCATGAGTTTCTGCAGTGAAGCTTGCGGATTGGTTCTTGCGTGCGTGACATCAGCGTGCGCCTTGACAAATAACCGAAATTCGTCAGGCGTTCGACTGTTTATTCCGGCGAAAGATCGGGTGCCCCCGATACTGTAGTAGGTGCTGTTAATCTCACCGATGCTGAACCTTGCTGCATAGTACTCCAGCCAACGGGATTGCGGAACCCGCATGGGATAGAAAACTCCCGCCCAGTCCGCAAATTTCCATCCGGATGTACCGATATTAATATCTTCGACTCGCATCGCAGTCCTCATAGACTATGCGACCACCGACAGTAACCGCTGCTGCGCGCAGATTTCCAAAGTGATAGGATAGAGACTCGATGTCGGGCAAGTTCCAGAAGCTGATATCTGCAAGTTTACCTTGTTCAAGCGAGCCAATATTGCTGTCATCGCGGAGCGCTCGCGCGGCATCGAGTGTGACAGCCCAAAGCAACTCCTCAGGGGACATTCTGCAGTGCACAGCGGCACAGGTCAAGCAGAAGGGGAGCGATTCCGTCATCGAAGAGCCTGGATTCATGTCTGTCGCAATGGCTACTCGCATACCATGTTCAATCATCGTCCGGGCGGGAGGATAGGGAGACGCTCCGAGAAAGAACACGCTGGCAGGCAGAATCACTCCGACGACACCAGCTTGAGCGAGGAGTCCGATCTCACGCTCATCGAGGAATTCAAGATGGTCAGCGCTTCGCGCTTGAAGTTCCGCTGCGAGTTCGGCGCCGCCTGAATGACCGAACTGATTCGCATGGACTGTCACTTGCAGAGCGGAATCCTTGCCCGCGGTCAGAAAGGCACGAGCTTCATCGTAAGTGAAAGCGCCGTTCTCGCAGAATACATCAATGGCAGAGGCGAGGTTTCGCGACGCTACTTGTGGAATTATCTCCGTGACTGCTTCACGGCAGAACGCTTCCCGATCCTGCTTGCGGGTTTCGGGCAACACATGAATCAGAAATGTCTTGTGGAGACGTTGCGGAATTCGCTTCTCGATCTCCGAAAGTGCAAGCAGCAGTTTCTCCTCTCCTTGCCATTCAAGCCCGTAGCCGGATTTAGATTCAATGGTCGTGACACCGCAGGCAAGAGATCTATTGAATCTTGGAAGCGACTCCTTGACGATTTGCTCTATGGAAGCGGCGTTAACTTGACGTGCAGATGCCTGAATTCCTCCGCCTGCGGCAGCGATTTCGAGATAACTCTTGCCGGCGTTTCTCTGATGAAACTCCTGAGCACGGTTTCCAACAAAAACGGGGTGGGTGTGACAATCTACAAGACCGGGGAGTGCGAGCATTCCGTGCGCATCATAGGTTGGAGTATTGCGCGGAATAACTTGCGATAGCGATGCCTCATCACCTACCTCCGCAATGCGGTCGTCATGAATTAGAATTGCAGCGCGTGGAATTTTCTTGACTCTGCGAATGATCTCTTCGCGATTGGCGCAGAGCGGAGTTGCCAGAAGACTGATATTCCGAATGAAGAGATCGGCCACGGATGTCAGCGGCCTTTGAAAGCGGGCTCTCGCTTCTGGAGAAACGCTGAAGTTCCTTCTTTCATGTCTTCCGTGCCACAGCAGTAGCTAAACAGGTTTTCCTCGACTCTCAGACCATTGTCAATGCCGTGCTGCAAACCGTTTTCGACGGATTCAAGGATTGCGGCGACGGCGTGGCGTGGTTGTGCCGCAAGTTCCTGAGCCAGTTTGCGCGCGGCAGGCAGCAGCTCAGCCTGTGGAAAAACGGCATTGACAAGCCCCAGGTTCAACGCTTCTGACGCTGAGATGTGCCTGCCGGTCAGCATAAGTTCGAGCGCACGACTGCGGCCAACGAGTCGCGGAAGTCGTTGTGTGCCGCCATAGCCCGGGATAATTCCGAGTTTGATTTCCGGTTGACCAAACTTCGCGTTTTCTGAGGCGAGGCGCAGATGGCAAGCCATGGCAAGTTCACATCCACCACCGAGCGCAAAACCATTTACGGCAGCAATGACGGGAACATGCATTTTTTCAATGAGCGAATAGAGGCGATTGCCACGCGCAGAGAGTTCCTTGCCGGTGTGCAGGTCAAGATCATGAATTTCCTGAATGTCCGCTCCGGCGACAAAGCTCTTCTCACCGGCTCCGGTAAGAATGACTGCTCGCACCGTGTCGAACTGTGCTGTAAGCTGATAGAAGCATTCAAGCAACTCATAGACAGTGGAAACGTTCAAAGCGTTTAGCGATTTGGGTCTATTGATGGCAACTATTGTGACGGGGCCATCATGCTCGAACACGAGATTTTCGTAGGTCATTTTGAAAGTTGCTCCTGGTTTAGGGACATGTATTGGACGGTCAGATTGAGACTTGGAGGGACGCTCGCCAGTGCTTTTTTACAGCTATGAGGATGTCGGGCCGCAGCCAACTTTGCAAGATACAGCTGAGATCTAA
>JAGVEU010000163.1 GCA_020057985.1 Calditrichota bacterium
CTCCTCAAGCGCCGGGCGTTTACGAGGATACTCTGCGCTTTTCGATTGACTACTATAATCAGGCTTTTGCGGTTCCCTTGCATGGAATCTGCACTCCGAGCAGTGAAGTTGAGGGTTCCGATATCATCCTTCATCCCTCATCCTTCATCCTTTCCGCCTTCCCCAATCCCTTCAACAGCAGCACGACACTTGCGTTTTCAGTGAACCTGCCCGGCTCTGTAACGCTTGCGCTGTATGACATTAATGGGCGCTATGTTCAGATGCTTGTTGATGAAACGTTGGCTGCGGGAAAGCACACGATACTGCTTGACGGGGAGGCTTTGACTTCAGGGATTTATTTTGCACACCTGACGGCATCGGGACAACGGGTTACGCAGAAGTTGCTGCTGGTGAAGTGAGGCAAACCACAAACTTCAAACTTGAAGAAGGATCTTGTCTAAGCTTGCATGGTCGGTGGTTCATTGTACGAGATCCTTCACTTCGCGTTCAAGGATGTACAGGAACTAACAGTGTCGTCGCTACGTTCAGGATGACAAAATCAGGGAGCCTTCAGAAAAGAGGAATGCTATGAATTCTTTAGCTAACAAACTGGTCTATGCTGCTTTGCTTGCGCTGTTCGTGAGTCTTGCCTACGGACTCGACTACTTGTATCTGACGGATGAGGAAATGACCTCTTGGGGAGAGCGCATCAAGTTCCGGCATGGCGATACGCTTGATGGAATAGTGCGTTCGAATAGCCAGATTGCCATCGCGCAAAATCCGGTGTTCTATGACCATGTGATTACGACCGCCAATGACTTTTGGCATGGCATCGGATATGATCCTCAGTTTCTTGGACCGCCACCGACATTCAATGCTCCGCCGGTCTTTATTCCTATGGACATCAACACTTTGCGCTCACATTCCAACTACTTCCTTGCGATGGAAATGAACAAGACAGTAATGCTCGACTTTCGCGGCGGAACTGCTTATGCCTATACATGGGAGCGAGGAACGCCGTTTGACAGCTCTGACTTCCAAATAATTCAATGGACGGATCATTGCCGCATTTTCTCCGACAGTCCCATCCGCGTGAAGGGAAGGATCACCGGGCAGGTAACGGTGGGTAGTTCGAGTAGTATTGAGATCGAAGATGATATTCGCTATTCCGACTCTGACTCTCTCACCGGAATCACCCCGGCCACCAGCACCAACTTCCTTGCCCTAGCGAGTGGCGGAGATATCAAGATTCGCAATACCCCCGCAAACGGACGCGAGAACTCTAACGGGTTGGGTTACAACCAAACGGATCACCGATTCACAAGCATCGTGATCACGGCTGCACTCTATGCCCTGGGTGGGGGTTTTACTTTTGAGAATCAGAACGATACTGACAGTGGTTATGTCTGTGATTGTACTCCGGACGATCGCGGAACGATTTACCTGTACGGCGGAGTGGTGCAACGCCGACGCGGCTACCTCCACCGCTCCACTCGCAATAGCACGGGGTATATGCCGCACTTCCGTTTCGATTCACGACTTAGGTTCTGGAATGATGGCGTCCTCAACCCATCGGAGTATCCAACGACACCGGATACGCTTGATTTCGGCGATATCGTCATTGGCGCCACAGAATGGGACACTCTACACGTTGTCATAGGAATCCCAAGTTCGTTAGGAGCGGTCTATGCCACGAGTTCCTTTCATGCGCTTCGGATAGATCCACTTTATGGCACTCATTTCGTGATCCCCGTCAGTATTACTCCTACACAGGCGAGAATTTACTGGGGAGTACTCAATGTCAGCACGAGCTATCACTATTATCAAATTGTGCTGCGAGCGCGCGGTGTGCCGGGGATGAATGCCGCTCCCATTGATCTGACAGCTTATCCGAATCCGTTCAATTTGTCCACGATGCTGCGGTACTCGATCAGTGAACCCGGGCCGGTGAAGATTGTGCTGTATGATGTGCTGGGACGGGAGGCGCAACGATTTGAGTCTTTTGCTGAGACGGTTGGAGAGCACAGTGTGCAGATTGACGCGAGCAATTTGGGATCGGGAGTCTGTTTTGCGCACCTGACGGCTTCGGGGCAGCGGGTGACGCAGAAGTTGCTGCTGGTTAAATGAAGACGGGCCGACACTCAGGTCGGCCCCTACAAGAATAAGGAGAAATAGCATGAATCGCACTGCTCAAAGACTATTGTTTGCCGGACTCGTGATTGTGTTTGCGAGCATGGCTTATGCCTTTAACTACATGTACGTCACGCATGATGAGATGACTGTCTTCGGTGACCGCATCAAATTCATGTCTGGAGACACCTTGACCGGTCCCGTTCGCTCCAACGGTCAGATTGCCATTATGGGGAGTCCCGTGTTCTACGATTTTGTGATCACCACGGCCGCTGATTTCTGGCACGGACCTGGCTACTCGCCCGGTTTGCCTGGCCCACCTCCAGTGTTTAATGCCCCCTTTATTCCTTTTCCGCAACGAGTGGATACCCTGCGGGCCCGCGCCATAGCCGAAGGGCACTATATCAATCAGGGGGATACTATGCAAGCGCGTATTCAACTGGGTGATCATACTATGCGGCTATGGTGGGCGGAGTTGGGAGCGCCGTTTGATACCACGGAGTATGAGGATTATCCGCTGACTGATACGGCGGTTGTGTTCTTTGAGTGTCCGGAAATTCGTATTTTCGGCACTGTCCATACAACTCTGATTTTTGCCGCAAGTGGCAGAATCGGATTGGAAGACAACGTGCTGTATGCCAGTTCTGATCCTGTCCACGGACAGCTCAACCCCAACCACACCGAAAAACTTGCGCTCGTCTCTGAAAATGAGATCAAGATTCTCAACACATGGGCTAACGGGCGCGAGAATTCTTCTCAGGGAAGCGATATTGCCCTCAACGGGCACTTAGTCGCATTGAATGAAAGCTTCACCTTTGAGAATCAAAATGACCCCGACAGCGGCTATGATTATGGCAGTCAGGATGATCGCGGCACGATTTATCTCTGGGGTGCAGTTACTCAGAAGCGGCGTGGTTATGTGCATCGCTCTACTCGCGGAAGCACCGGCTATCTCAGACAGTATCAATATGATGAAGCAATCCGGCACTGGGATCTCAGCCTGTTCAACCTCAGAGAGAACTCCATCGAGCCACCTTCGCTTAATTTTGGGACTGTCACCGTCGGCGATACTGTGTCGGACACCCTGCGCGTGTCCAATGACTACATTCCGGTTCGTATCAGCAATGTGCTGACCACCGCGAACTATCACGCCACGTTGTCCGATACAACCCAGTGGTTTACGCACTGGATCGCTGTGCGCTTCGCTCCGACGCATGCGGGCGAGGTTTATGGTGAACTCACGTTCATGCTTGACAGTGTGGAACAGTCCGTTGGGTTATTTGGAGTCGGAGTGAATCCCTCCGCGGCATTAGCTCCTCAGCTTATGCCGAACAATCTGAGCCTGCAAATCTTTCCGAATCCGTTTAATCTTTCGACGGAGATCCGCTACACTCTGCCGAAAGCGGGAGATACGAAAATTATTCTGTTTGACGTGCTGGGAAGGAATGTCCGAACGCTGGAACTGACCGACAAATCAGCGGGCGCGCATACTCTGCGACTCAACGCGGAAGGGATGGCTTCAGGGGTGTATTTCGTGCGGTTGGAGAGCGGGGAGCAGCAGCAGACGGTGAAGGTGATGCTGATGAAGTGAAGAGGAAGAGATCAAACTTCAAACCTCAAACTACAAACTTGAAAGAAGCCCCCAGCATTTGTCATTGTGACAGGCTCGGGGGCTACTTTGTTGTTTCAAGTTTGCAGTTTGCAGTTTGGCACTTGGTCCTCAGAATCTGTATCGAATGCCCGCTTGTATTGTCACAAATGCGACTTTGAACGTGCCCAGGTTCTCAAACTTGGAATCGAAGCTGTGATATTGGATGTCTCCGATAAGGCTAATCGGCCAGGGCAAACGCACGAGCGCTCCGCCTTCAATGAACCAACCGAGTGAGGTTTTTGCTGTCTCCCTTACGGTGGCCGGAGTGCCTGTCGCATAAGTCTTGATGTCTGCCTTGGAACCACCGATGGTAAGTCCGCCGCCGAGTGTGGGCACAACTGGAATAGGTTTGCCGCCCAAAATGTGCCAGCGCAGGCCAATCACCACTCGGTTCAAAGTCCACTTTTCCGTTTTCTGTGCAAGGGCGACGGTGTCCGTGTTGGCATTGAGTTGCCCCACTCGAAAACCGGCATACGCACTCCAGCGACTATCCGTAATCCCAAGATCAATTTCTCCGCCAATTCCCGTCTTGGCCCCGCCTTGCTTATTCCGTATCTCCTTTGCGGCAAAATCTCCCGTCGGCGAATTAATCTGCAGCGATGCACCAAGATATGGTCTTGGCACAAGCGAATAGCCCGTGGTAGGAGCGCATAGCAGCGCGCCCGACAAGATCATGATAATAGCAAGAACAGAACGCATGGAACTCCTATTGTTTATCTCTGCTTTTTTTCTTCCACAAGGAGGGCGGGTCTCCGTTTGTTCGATCCGACCTCCTGCCTGTAATTTGATTCAGACCCGCCCCTACTCGCCGTATTGCTTCTTTATCCACTCCTGATACTCGGCCTGCTTCTGCTTGATAGCTCGCCACCAGTCTTC
>JAGVEU010000124.1 GCA_020057985.1 Calditrichota bacterium
AATCTGAGTTTGAAAGCGCAAGATTTCGGCAGGGTTGCGGAGGACCTTAACCCTGCTCGGCGGTCAAGAGAACCCACAATGAGTCAAGCAGACCTGCTCAATGGCCGCTCACTTTTGAGAAAGAGTATATCAGGTACTTAGCTACATCCAAGGCGATGGTATTCACCACAAGAGAATTTGAATCAATTAAGAGTGAAATAAAAACGAAAAACAACATTAGAATTGGTATAAAATGTACAATTTTCACCGAAGAGTTAATTAACTCAAATATTATCAAAATAACAACATTGAGCTTTCCAAGCAAGCGCGAAACGCGAATCACACACGGCCAGTTTCATATTTTAGGGCTTGCATCAACTCTGAGAAAAGGTGGATATTTTAGCCATTTGACCGCCGCGAGCCTAATGTCAATAACCACTGAGACCGCGCAAGTCATTTATTACAATTATCCACAACCCGCACGGTACAGTGACCAAGAATTATCACAAGATCGAATTGACGCAGCTTTTTCGCGGCCAACGCGCGTGTCGAACACGTGTGCACGCTTTGAACAATGGGCGTTGTACCTCTTGAACAGCATGGGATCTATCAATCCTGGAATTGAAACAATCGATCATCCTGAAGCAGGAAGTATAAGAGTAACGAATCTTTCACGAACCCTGATCGATCTGGCGGTTAGACCTGCGTACGGTGGAGGCACAGGGAACGTACTAAAACTGTATGAGCAAGCGGCTGGCATAGGAATAAGAATCTCCGAGATTATACACCTTCTTAATAATCTTGATTTTATCTATCCGTACCGCCAAGTGATCGGTTTCTACTTGGAAAGATCACGAGGTTGCACTCGGTGCGAGTTAGACCGATTGCGCGAACTTCCAATAAGTTTCAACTTCTATCTTGATAACCAAATCATACATCCAGCTTATGACAAGAATTGGCAAGTATATTACCCACGTGAATTCGATGTGTAATTACCTACTTCGGACTTCTACGCAGACGTGTGCTTTCAAATCCCGTTGATCGTATAGTCAAATCGCGTTTCGACAGGTTCTCGCGTTGAGAAGAACTACAGAAATGCTGCGACAGTGTGTGACTAATATCAAATCAGAGGACTGCGAGAGAACGGTCGGCAGATCAGCAAAGACGCAGATACCATGCCCCCTCAACTCGCGTCCTAACCCCCGATCGCATCGCCTGCTCCGGCTTCAACCTTCTGCTCTATCCTTGGGAAAATGCTGAAATACTGAAACACTGAAATCGGACAAGGCATGCCTTGTCCCTACGCAGATTTGTCAAACAGATTTCTGCGGGGGGAGAAGGAAAACTGAAAATCCGCCCCCCTTTTATCCCCCCACTATTCGTGGAGGGAAAGGAGAAAATACGTGGCTCCCGCCGCAGTGCAGGAAGAGAAGGCTTGACTTTTGCTCTCAAATTGAGTATATATGATCTCATTATGAGTTCAAACAATCGCCGCAGCTTATCCGGCGTGCTCTTCCCGAAGTCCACGCAAGCTATTCTAAATGCTTTATTTACGCAAGCTCAGCGCGCCTTGCACTTGCGTGGGCTGGAGCAGTTTAGCGGACAGAGTTCAGGCACCTTGCAGCGAGTATTAGACCGTATGACCGCCGCTGGCTTAGTCCTTCGCGAACCCAAGGGCCGTCAGGTCTTCTATCGGGCCAATCCCCTATCCCCGATCTTCCATGAACTCAGAGCGTTGGCGCTTAAGACGGGTGGCTTGGTGGAGCCGCTCGCATTGGCACTCGATCCCATTCGCGCGCGGATTCGTGTCGCGTTTATCCATGGATCTATCGCTCGCGGCAGCGACCGGGCCGATAGTGACGTGGATGTAATGATTATTGGCGATGTGCGACTGCAAGAGATTGTCACGGCGATTTCGGGCTTGCAGGAGACCCTCGGTCGCGCGATTAATCCCATCACCTACACGGAAGCCGCATACCAGACCAAGCTTCGTGAAGGCAGCCATTTCTTGAACAGTCTCCGCACGGAACCCAAGATTTTCCTAATCGGGGACGAGCATGAGCTTGACAAACTGGGCTGAAAACGGTTGGCTCACTCCGCATCGCACGACCCCGCGCGAGATTCAAGATCTGCTCACCGTGATTGACCGCGATATTCGAGCCGCGGAAATGCCCGATCAAGACACGGATTGGAAACTCTCGATGGCGCATAACGCCTGTTTGCAATGCGCCACGGCCGCTCTTGCGGTGGAAGGTTTTCGCGTAAGCCGTGAAAATGCACACTATCGAACCCTCCAGTCTCTTGCCTTTACATTGAATCCCGGTCGCGAGGTTATTGATCTCTTGGACACTTTTCGTCGCATGCGAAACTTCGCCGACTATGAACGAGCAGGCGAAGTCTCCGCACAAGATGCTCAAGATTCGCTCCAGCTCGCACGAGCTCTGCGCGCTCGGCTGTTAGCATATTTGAAGCTCAATCATCCCAACCTCCTCCCAGCCAGCAATACAACATAGCCTTCTCCGCAGCGGCACTTGTCTCCAAGTGCCCCTCGATGGACATAAGAGAGTAAATACAAATGAGAGCAATTGTCTACACAAAATACGGACCACCGGATGTTCTTCAACTCAAAGAGGTAGAAAAACCGATTCCCAAGGACCATGAAGTCTTGATCAGGGTTTGTGCGGCAGTCGTCACAGCAGCAGACAGTGCCATGCGAAAGGGTGAGCCGTTCATTGGACAGTTCTTCACCGGTCTCGGGAGCCCAAAGATGAAAATATTAGGGTGTGAGCTGGCCGGGGAAATTGAAGGAACCGGCAAAGATGTGAAGCGATTTAAAGCGGGTGACCGGATTTTTGCGTCTACCAATACTTTGGGCGCTTATGCCGAATATGTCTGTTTGCCGGATGACGGGGCAATGGCAACCAAACCGGCCAATATGACCTACGGTGAATCCGTCGCCGTCTGCGACGGGGCAATGACAGCCTTGCCTTTTCTAAGAGATGAGGGAAAGATTCAGAGCGGACAAAAAATCCTGATCATCGGCGCGTCGGGATCGGTCGGTACTTTTGCCGTCCAACTTGGCAAGTACTTCGGGGCTGAAGTTACCGCAGTATGCAGCGCCGCGGATCAAGAATTAGCTAAATCTCTTGGTGCCGATAGCGTCATTGACTATAAGAAAGAGGATTTTGCCAAGAGCGGTCAGATTTATGACATCATCTTTGACGCAGTAGGCAAGAGTTCATTTTCACATTGTAAAGACTCGCTAAAGCAGAGAGGAATCTATCTTACAACCGTCCCTTCACTGGCGATCTTTCCACAAATGCTCTGGACCTCATTGTTCAGCAGAAAGAAAGCAGTATTCACAGCCACGGGTTTAAGGTCATCCAGCGAAAAAACCAAAGATCTTGTTTTTCTCAAAGAGCTTATCGAGGTGGGAAAGATCAGATCAGTCATTGATCGAAGCTATCCGCTTGAACAAATTGCCGAGGCTCACAGGTATGTCGAACAAGGACATAAAAAGGGATCGGTAGTCATCACTCTGGAATAGGATGACAAAATATTTCTTAATGGAGGAATGCTCATGAAAGCCATAGTCTACACAAAATTCATTATGAAAAACAAAAGACTTATCGGCATTCTGCTCGCGGCAGCGTTCCTATTGCTGATACCCTTGGTGGCGATGCAGTTTACTGATGAAGTGAACTGGACCGAGACCGATTTCATTGTCATGGGCGTCCTCCTGCTCGGCACCGGTCTCTTGTATGAGCTGGCAGCGAGACGGACGGGCAATATCGCGTA
>JAGVEU010000161.1 GCA_020057985.1 Calditrichota bacterium
AAAAAATCCATCGGAGTCGCCGAACTCTGAGCGCCATTTAGGTTTTGACCATTCATCGCAATCTCGGCAAGCGCTTTCCGGCGCAAGGTTTCATTGGGCATGAGAATTTCCTAAAGAGTATGTGTGTCTACAGAATCCACTTAACCAGCCGCTCAGCAACTGTCGGATGGTTCAGGTAGCCATAGAATTTGTGCGGGTTGCTGCCTTCGCGGCCATTCCAAAACGTATAGATTCGCGGCAAGTCTTCGATGCTCGCAACGAGCTTCCGGTTCAGCATGTCTTTGAAATCGTCCGCTACGTTTCCGTCATGCGCAACAAAATCGTCTTTCGCTGCGATATTCACCCAGTGCGAAATGTTCGCCGGATATTTTCCATCCTCCGGTTCGTCATTATCATACAAGCCGCCTTTCACCGCCGGCTCGCCGAGCGGATTTCCCAGTGTGAGCCACAGCGAAATTTTCTTGTCGCGCACGTCCTTATATTCGCTCATCCGCGAGAACTTCCACAGCACGTCATAGGAAACCATGCAGCCCATACTGTGCGACACCAGACACACGTCGTCTCCATCAAGAAGCGCAGTCCGTAGAATAGTTTGTAGCCGTTCACGAATCTCTGAGCCAGTCACCCGGCTAACCAGATAGGTGCCCAAATCCGGCAACATCTTTTCGATTAAACGCGTACTCAGACCGAAAACAGAGAGCAACGGACTCAGCACTCTCGATATATCATCCACCAATGCGCTGTCCTTGACTTTTGCTAACAGTGCCTCATAATCGTGTTTCGTATGCTGGGCATTTGGCCTTGCCAATAGTGTCTTCAGAGCATCGTCGTAACTGCCCGGCTTTTCAAACCAATCCGAGCCCACCTGAATCATGCCCTCTTTGGTCTTCGGCTGTGCTTTGATCATCAGCCGGTTGCTTAAGTCACCATAGTACGCAAACGAGAGCTTGACCTGTTTCTGCTCGATCCGCTTAGCCGCTTCGTCGCTGTGTCTGCGCAATCCCGCCAGCAAAGCCTGCTGCACCAATCGCCACTTCTCGTCATAGGTCGGTTTGGTAGCCCGACCATGAATCAAAATAATGTGCTTCTGTCCCATCTTTTCCTCCCTGAAAAAGTGATAGTTATGATTTCTTGGATTCCGGCAGGGTTGCGAAGACTTAACCCTGCTCGGCGGAGAGGGCGCACACGCAGGTGCGCCCCTACATTAATCCTTCGGCAAATCGTAGTAATACTTCCGCTTTGCGAGTTCGTCAAACTTGTCAGACAACAGTTCGCCCTTCCAACCGACGTTGTCGTAAGGATGTTCGCAGAGATGAATGATGGGAAGCCAGCCCGGTTGATCGAGGCATTCGGCGAACGCAGCGGAGAGAGACTTTACCAATTTGCGCTTGGCAGAATGGCTCAATCGCGGGCAGTAGAGCACAAGATGCAAATACGGCGTGTTGTTTCCATCCCACAAGACGCCGCCCATCGCAGCTTGTCCGTGGTCATACTCGTGGAGCACAACTCCGAAATCTTCGCGCTCGAATCCAGTACATTCGATCACCGCATCGGTGAGCCGCGCACAGAGTAGCTTGCGTTTGCTTGCGTCGGTCTTCGGGAGAGTGACTTCGAGGTTGGGCATCTACTTCAGAAGCATCATCTTGCGGAGATCCGAAAACTCCGGCGTCGCGAGGCGATAGAGATAAACTCCGGTAGCCAGCGAAGAGCCATCAAATTCCACAAAGTGATGACCCGCATCCAGAGTTCCATTCACTAACTCGCTCACCAATCGCCCTTGAAGGTCGTAGATCTCCAATCGAACATTGCCGGAGCGAGCCAGTTCAAAGGCAATCCGCGTCGTGGGATTAAATGGATTCGGATAGTTCTGCTCAAGTCTGAAAGCAAGGGGCTGAAAGCCGTTACCGTTCACATTCAGATCCGGTACACCGACTCCATGCAACAGAACCGTATCGGGCGAGGAGGCAGCAGTATGGTTGATAACTAAGGCACCGTCGTAGGAAGTCAAAGCCGTTGGAGTGAAGCGCGGTCTGATAATCAGCGTCTGCCCCGGATTCAGAGTAATCGCCGAGAACTGCATGGAAAACGGCGCCGAAGTTGTTATCGCTTGGAGTGTGAGCGGGATATTGCCTTGCGCCCTCAGCACTACCGCAACGGAATCCGTGTGGTTAACAGGAACATCGCCAAAGTCCACATTGGTTCCGTTGACAAACACCAGCGACGAGTTCACCGCCGTACCCGATAGATCGCAACTCACGCTGCCGCCGGGGCCGTTATGAGATATATTCAGCGTACCTGTCTGAAGTCCCAATGCAGTGGCGAGGTAGGTCACATTCATGGCAAGGTCGCTATTAGGCGGCACGGTTTGAGGTGTGTTGGGCATCACTGAGAACTCGCCGGTCGTGCTAATAGAAGTTACTTGCAGCGGGTTGCCGGTTCCGTTTCTCAGGTTCGTAATCAGGGTAACGGGAACGCCAAGCGCCGTGGTATCGAAATCCATTGGGCATGATGTCAGATAGGGATCAGAAAGATTGAAGATTTCGAATTCCAACTTGTAAAGCTGCATGACATTGGCGCTTCCGCCGGTCACCTCAATCAGAAAGCTGTCCCCCTGCACGGGAACCATGTAGCGATAGATACGCTCAATTTGTCCGGCCGGATGAGTATTGGATACAGCCAGTTGAGCGTCGCCTTGCCAGTCGTAAAGCGCCAGATTGAGGTCTTGGTCATCCCCGCTGTTAATCAGTGTGCCGGCAGTGCAGCTTCCATCGCCGTTTTGCGGACCGTCGAGATACTCGCGTCCATCGGGAATCAATGAAAGCGTAAAGCCGAATCCGGCGGGTATACTAAATCGGTAGTAATCTATGTCGCTGTTGTCGTCAATGCTGATTCTATTGATTGTCCGGTTGATGCCAAAGACTCCGAGCCGAACCGGATCATTTGCGTCGTCGCTGGGTTCATAGGGATCACCGTAGTTCCGTTGCGCCGCCCGAATATCATCGTGCTGCGGGCCGTCGTAGGAGGATGAATAATAGGGTTCCAAGAGCTTCGTGCCGTTCGCCGGACACACGTGAGCCAATCCCCAACCGTGACCGTGCTCGTGGGCCACGATGTTGCGGAAGAAGATATAGTTCTGACCCGATGACGTCCAGTTCTCATCGGCATCGAGGACCATGTCACCTATATTTGGATAGTAGTCATAAGCAAGAACGCCCGATGGGCCGTCAATAGAGACGCTGCCGATTCGCACGTCGCCACGGACACCCAAAATCCCCGGTGATGGTGGTCCGAAAGCAGCGCCGTCATCCGAGACTTGCACGTAGTTGATTCCGCATACGGCATTCCATTCGGCAAACACTTGAGCAAACTTGGTCTGCCACGTCTGCTGATTCCCAAAGAGTTGATTCATACGTGAGAAAAGCCGGCTCGGCCCACCGTCAATCGTCACACCGTCCGGGACAAAACTGTAGGTGATCGTAATGCGATCTCCCTGTCCGCCTGTATTGCCATCGGTAGCTGTGTTGCTCCAGCGATTATTAAGCTGAAAGTCGAGATTACGTGAGCCATGAATACGCTCCTCCCATTCCCGCATGTAGCTTTCCGGTGTGCCGGGTGCAAAACAGACAGCCAGTGGATCAGTAGCCGTAGCCACATCGGTGGAGGCATAGGCCGCAAAAGCAGGTTGTAGCCGGTTCAGGTGCGTGGTTTGCGCTCCTCCAAGGAGTACGACCGCGAGGAGTAAGAGGCTTATCGGGAGCAGTGCGATGTGTCTCATGGTGCCTTTCAATCTCGTAAGTTTAGTATTAACAGATTATTACGTTTGCGTCGGGATAATTTGATCTAATCGTTTAAGTTACATTAGATTTTCTTTTCAAGCAAGTGCTAAGCCACTTTCATAAAAAAAAAGAGCGCGGCTACCCGCGCCCCTTACTCCTGCCTCTTGGGGACTCTCAGCACAACTTCAGCGCATCTTCCAAATCTTTGAGGATGTCCTCCGGCTCTTCAATTCCCACAGACAATCGCACCAGACCGTCGGTGATTCCGGAGTGGGCACGTGCTTCAGGGCTCATGGAAGCGTGGGTCATCGAGGCGGGATGCTGAATCAGTGAATCCACGCAGCCGAGACTTACCGCAAGCGAGATGACATGGACATGATTCAAGAGAGTCGTTGCTGCCTTGTATCCGCCTTTCAGATCAAAAGAGATCATGCCGCCAAAACCCTTCATCTGTTTTTTGGCGAGTTCATATTGCGGAAAACTCTTGAGGCCGGGATAGAAGACCTTTGAAATCTTGGGATGCTTCTCCAGATATTCGGCAACGACCATCGCACTCGCACAATGACGATCCATGCGGATAGGAAGTGTCTTTATTCCCAGATTGAGCAACCAACAATCGAAAGGTGAAGGACAACCGCCGACGTCTTTCATGGTGCCGTAGAGCGCATCCTTGATCTTATCATGTCTCGTAATCAGCGCTCCGCCGACAATGGTGCCATGACCGGAGAGATATTTTGTTGTACTGTGCATAACCACGTCCGCGCCGAGAGTAAGCGGCTGCTGAAGATACGGAGTGGCAAACGTATTATCCACAGCGACGACGCACTCCGGACTCACTCGCTTGACAATCTTGCAGACCTCAGCGATGTCGGTTAACTCAAGCAGTGGGTTGGTGGGAGTCTCAAGAAAGATCATCTTAGCCGCGGGATTGGCTTTAATGGATTTCTCCACCTCTTCCAATTTTCCGGTATTCACAATCACGGTCTTCACACCAAATTTCGGCAGCACATTCACGAAGAAATGGTCAGTGGAGCCATACAACACTTCGCCGCGTAAGAGAGTGTCACCCGGATGCAGCAAGGCAAACGAGAGTCCGCTGGTGGCCGCCATGCCTGATGCATAAATCAAAGAGGAGATGCGCACGTTTTCGGGATCGGCGAGTTTCAGATCGCGACCTTCGAGCGCATTCATTTTGGATTCCGCAACCATGACCGTCGGGTTGCCCATGCGGGTGTAAATGAAACCTTCCTTCTTTTGCGCGAAGAGTTCGGCTCCCTCTTCCGCGGAGTCGAAAACAAAGGTTGAGGTTTGGAAAATTGCGTTGGTGTGAGCCTTGGATTTAGGCTGACCCACTTTTTCACCCGCATGTAAACAGCGAGTACTGAAGCCGTACTTCAGATAGAATTGTTCGATAGCGTCTTTGCGTTTGGAGTCTTCCATAGGGGGAAACGATGAATTATGAACGATGAACGATGAATAAACGGAAAAAGTTTTTGACCGAACGAACTGGTTTACCTTCTATTTGTCAAATAGTTGGCGTGGCTTTCGCGTAATTTGTTAGGGACATTTCGCTAATGTGCTGGGAGGAATTGAGGAGGAGGGTGGCGCGATCCTCAGTTTTTAATATATGAACAAATGGCCACAATGTCAAGAGGCGTGGGGTTGGTTAAACTACTGATATTTGTGAAAGCTGCCAAGATGGCAGAGGCATGGGACAAAATTCTAAACCGCTGATATGCTGGAAGGCTGAAAGAGGAAGTTAGCCAGCACACCGATGAACGAGACAAGAGCGGCAAATAGAGTTGTCAATGAGCCCTTGTACATCTTGATGAAAGGAACCTTCCCGTTGCAATGCCGGAGGCATCAGGAGCTTTTCAAATATCCAATTGGAACCCATCCAGTTTCGCCGTTTTGATTGCCGCTGAGAATCTTTACCTTTGCTCTATTTATCCCGCGATCAAGTATCAGCACTCGAGAGTGGTTGTCGGCGGGAAGCATCAAACCACTAAGTAAAAGGCCCGATAGCCTTTCCTGATCCAAGGCCCTGTATGCATCTTCCATCTGCTTACACGCTGACTCGCTGACCGCGACGTTGACATACTGATTGCCTGAAATAACAAGGTACGCGGTTCCGCCGATAGAAAGCCGTGAGCTTGACTCGTCCGAGGAGAATCTTCCAATGATGCCCAGCAGAATCCACAATCCCAGCAGTACTAAGAAGATCCAGCCGATTACTGACCAGCGAGATCTTTGCGGCTTTGTGCCCTGAGTGACATTATTCATCTGTTTTTCCCAAGAAAGAAGTGATAATGTGTATCGTGAATCTATAAGACAGGCCTACGCATTATAGCAGCCGCTTCACGCGTGAAACGATCAACAAAATCCTCTTCAGGTCCGTGTACTTGACATATCTTCCTATGCAATGGCCACGAAATGACCGTTGGTATTTGAGTGACAATCGCAGTACACTGCCCTGTAAACAGTACAGATCTCGTCTTGTGCAGGGTTCTTCCTGTTGAGGAAGACCTTGCAAAATGAAACTCGATCTTCTTCCATGGAAGTTCGTTGACTATGTTCTCCATCTCATTGCGTAGCATTGTATCTGGCACTCTTGGATCGGGAAAGGATGGGGAAACCTGTCTTCCTTCCACGACGGAGTATCGCTCGTGCTGAATTAGCGGAGTCACATTAATAACAACGATGCCAAGATCAACATCTGATTCCTCAACTTGATTCGACCCCTTGATAATCGCCTTGGCCTGTGTGTCACGGTCCTTCGAATAAAAGACTTTGCACTCAATGCCCCATTTAGTTCGGTCGAAAGTAGCGGTCACATCGGGATTACCCATCATAACATCCTCACAGAAGCTGCTGGCTATGCATGCACATGTCAATTCCCAGATTTCGTCTTGTTCTTGAGAGCGAGTGGCTGGTTGCCGAAATGGCGTTCGAGCACTTCTGAGAAGCCTGAGACGCCCTTTGAGCCATTCGGGGACACCGCATTGAACGGTCATATGGATAGCTTTGATCAGGAATGACACTCCAAGGAGTTCTTGGCCTAAAATGGCTGGATTAGTGATCTTTGGAAGTTGAAATTCTCCGCGAAGATGCTGAGCTAACAAGTCGAGTCTTGATAGTGACTTCCCCAGAGGAGACGAAGCGTTTAGCTTGACGCTGTTTTGTGACAAGAACCTACGAAACCATGAGATTTCATCCCCAATTGGATAAGAAGAAGAAACAGGAACTCCTAAGGGATTTAGAATATCAGGCATAGCTACATTCCGAGATGGTCAGCGTCCACTGCTCATAATCATTTCGAAAGACATCGAATGACACTCTGAAACTCGTCACTCTGGCTCGTAGAGAAATCCTGATCCACATGTGTGCCGCGCATCCAAACCCTCATCGTCGCTATTTGCTTTTCGGCAAGCTCTTTCAGCTCTCGGTTCTTGCCGAACACGTCACCAAAGTATATATCTGCTTGCGGCACACAGTTAAATTCGCTGGCATGAGACAATGTCATCCTTGAGCCATCGCGAAAGAGAATGTTAATCTCATCCCCTTTGTCAATGCAAGTGCCTGCCCCGACAATTTCGATGGTCAAGATTACCTTCAAAGCATCACTGCTTTTCATGATAAGAATTGCGAAACCAGTTTTTTGATCTTTGGAAACAACAATCGGTTTCTTTGCAGCCGTAATCACCTTGCCACTGACCTTGTCCGCTGTGGTTTCTATCCATGCTGAGCAGTCAAATTCACTCCCTGCACTGGGTGATGACTTCGATGCTGATTGCTCTTGATATTTCCACGTTCCATCTTCGTACAGCAAGACCGTTTTGCCTTCTTTAGTTGTTGCGGTAGTTTGAGCGAATGCTGGCGTTAGAATTGACAAGGTCAGAATGAGAAGTGAAAAGTACTTCATCATGCGATACTCCTCTGATTTCAATCTTGATTGAGGCAGCAAAAGTCTTTACTGTGCCTCGCATTGTTACTGGATGCTTCCGGGATATTTCTAATTTTCTTCTTGGTAGAATGTTTGTGTAGCTCCATTGGTTAGCTTTGAATCAGTCAGTGATCAGCTTTTTCTTACCGGAGTAGACACCGCTTCCATCTGGCCCATGATCTATCTGCACGTTCAAGAAGGCAGTATCTTCAACGCTCTTCATTTTAAACCCTGAGGCATACGCCGCAGCGATAAGAATCCCTTCGGGAATGTAGACCCGCGATCCTTGCATTGCGGTGGCTTGCTCGACAAAATGCTTAAGTGAGTAACTTGTGAATCTGAAATTATAGTTGCGCTGCTTTTGCACTCTTTCCAGGAATCTCAGGCAAAGCGAGAATTCCTGCTGGTAGAAGGCCATTTGGCGTCGATCTTTGAGGAAGCTGTTGTCGGTTAGTCTTTTATAATTTTTCCCTTTTAATCCATGCAGCGACAAGCGCTCATGCTTATCAGCAATTTTCTCGATCAGTGATTTTGACTTTGCCATTTCTTTGGTTCTCTTTTTCTCCATTTCGTACTCCGTTTGTTCTTT
>JAGVEU010000194.1 GCA_020057985.1 Calditrichota bacterium
AGACATAAAGCTGGTATTTTGCGGACCTCGCCGGACGGGAGTTTGAGCAGTGCGTACTTGCCGTCAATCGCCATTAATTGCGATCCAGCGCCTGCTGAACGGCAAATCTGTCCGCCCTTGCCAAGTCGCATCTCGATGTTGTGGACAAACGAGCCGAGGGGAATCTTCTCGAGCGGGAGAGCATTTCCCACGCGGATAGCCGCTTCCTTGCGCGAAGAAACAAGGCGGTCACCGACAGTTAGACCATTGGGAGCAAGAATATAACGTTTCTCACCGTCGGCGTAGAATAGAAGAGCGATATTGGCGCTTCGGTTCGGGTCGTACTCAAGACGCTCAACGCGGGCCGGAATATCGAACTTGTCGCGTCTGAAGTCAATCAGGCGATAGATCCGCTTGTGTCCGCCACCGGTGTTGATATTGGTATTGCGGCCTCGATTGTTGCGGCCACCGGTCTTCGGCAGAGGCAAACACAGGCTTGGCTCGGGGCGATCTTTTGAAAGACCGGTGCGAACCAGCACGGTACGAAACCGTTGCGAAGGTGTAAGTGGTCTAAACTTCTTTACTGGCATTGTTAGGTGTGCTTCAGAGTTCGTTAGACGTTCTGCGCGAGTTCGATTTTGTCTCCGGCTTTCAAGGTCACAATCGCTTTTTTCCAGTCGGCGCGTTTTCCAGAGAACCGGCCAAGGCGTTTGATCTTGCCGCGGACATTCATGGTGTGTACTTCGAGAACGTGAACCTCGTATTTCTTTTCGACAGCGCGCTTGATCTCAACCTTGTTGGCAACCACGTCCACAATGAAAGCATACTGGTTATGCTTGTCCTGCAGGGCGGCGATTTTCTCGGTGAGCAGCGGCTTGCGTAGCACAGAGCGTTTATGCAGCATGTTCAAGCACCTTCACAAGTTTGGGAACTGCACTCTTTTGCATGACGATGGTGGTGCAATCCATCAGGTCACGGGTCGAGGCACTCTCTGCCTTTTGGGAATTCGCCCTGGGCAGATTGCTCACGCTCTTGCTAATAATTAAGTCAAACTCGGGAGTCAGGAACAGGACTTTCTCCTGAGCAAGTCCAAGCGCAATAAAGAGATTGAACATCTCTCGAGTCTTTGGCGCGGACAGACTGAAATCTTCCACCACACGGATTTTGTCCGTACGAGCTTTATAGATCAAGGCGCTGCGTCGCGCCAGTTTCTTCACCTTCGCAGGAATTGGCGTGGAGTATTTGTGAGGCATGGGTCCAAAGATCGTACCGCCGCCAGGATTAAGCGGGGAGCGTGTACTACCCTGTCGGGCTACGCCGCGTCCTTTCTGCGGAAATGGCTTCCTCCCGCCACCGCTGACAAACGAACGGCTCTTGGTCTTGTGAGTTCCCTGATGTCGGTTCGACATCTCACTGCGGACGGCCAGCCAGATCGCGTGATCATTAGGCTCACCTGCGAGAAGCGTGTCAGGGATCTCGACCGTCTCGGCAGACTTGGAACCGTCCTTGTTGTAAACCGGTAGTTTCATATTCTGTGATCTACTTGCGAACGAGTACCAGACCTTTGTTGGGTCCCGGAACTGCGCCTTTGACCATGATGAGATTGGCATCCGTATCAATCCGCACAACGGTGAGGTTGCGAACAGTCACTGTCTCGTTCCCCATCTGACCGGGCATTTTCAAACCCGGCCAAACACGGCCTGGAAAGGTGTGAGCACCGATGGCTCCGCCATGACGGAAGAACTCATGAGTACCGTGAGTCGCGGTTTGAGTATTGAATCTGTGTCGCTTAATGACGCCCGCGAAACCTCTGCCTTTGGAGGTTCCGGTGACATGCACCTGATCCCCCGGCTTAAACAGATCACACTTGAGGCTGTCGCCAATTCGCGCTCCATCGAGTAGCATCTCACGAACTTCCTGCTCCACCTTGGGCGCCATGAGACCAAGTTTTTTGTAGTGACCTTGCTGCGGTTTGCGAACGAGTTTATCACGACGTTGCCCGAATCCAAGACACGTGGCAACGTAGCCATTTCGCTCAACGGTGCGCAGGTCCATGATCTGATTGGGACCGAGTTCAATGACGGTGACCGGTATAGCCAGTCCTTTGTTATTGAAGACGCGGGTCATCCCCACTTTTTTTCCGATAAGTCCGATCATGTCTTGATCTCAATATCTACTCCGGCAGGCAACTCGATCTTGATTAGCGCATCAATCGTTCGCGGTGTGGAGTTATGAATATCAATCAGTCTCTTATGAATCCGCGTCTCGAACTGCTCGCGGGATTTCTTGTCCACGTGCGGCGAGCGGTTCACTGTGACCACAGAGCGGCGAGTCGGCAGAGGAATGGGGCCGGAGATTACTGCGCCGGTCGTCTTGGCCGTACGAATGATTTTCTCAGTTGATTTGTCAATCAAATTATGATCGTAGCTCTTCAACCGAATACGGATCGAGGCTTGTTTGGCCATAGTAAAGTTTATGTTGCCTGTTGCGGAATGGGACCGCACGATAGAAGAAAAAGAGTCGGGAAGAGAAGACTCTCCGCCCGAATTCGGGGATCAGTTCTTTTCCAAGATCTTTTCAGAGATGGACTTCGGCACTTCCTGAAAGTGATCGAAGAGCATCGAGAAAATGGCCCGACCCTGAGTGAGGGAACGCAGAGCCGTCGCATAGCCAAACATCTCGGAAAGAGGAACGAAGGCGTTCACAACTTGTCCATCAGAGCGCGGGTGCATTTCTAAAATGCGACCGCGCCTCGAATTCAAATCACCCACCACACCGCCCAGATAGGTGTCGGGAGTAACTACTTCCACTTTCATGACCGGCTCCATAAGCGCGGGATCGGCCTTATGAACCGCGGCCCGCAGCGCCATGGAACCTGCAATTTGGAAAGCCATATCCGAAGAGTCCACTTCGTGATAGGAGCCATCCACGAGCATAACCTTGATGTCCTGCAGAGGGTAGCCCGCGAGCACACCGGTCTTCATCGCAG
This sequence comes from Calditrichota bacterium, assembly GCA_020057985.1. Taxonomy (GTDB): domain Bacteria; phylum Electryoneota; class RPQS01; order RPQS01; family RPQS01; genus JAGVEU01. The sequence continues at coordinate 2,969 of JAGVEU010000194.1, forward strand.
ACTCAACGCCCTTGTGGACCGCAGGAATGTATTCTTTGGGAATGTCGCCGCCCACGACCTTGTTTTCAAAGATCAGCCCGCTTCCGGGAGGACCCGGCTCGATGTCAATGACGACATGAGCAAACTGGCCTCGACCGCCGGACTGTTTGGCAAATTTCAAATCCTGATGCGCCGATTTGCGAATGCACTCTTTGTAAGAGACCTGCGGACGCCCGACGGTCGCGTCCACTTTGAATTCGCGCAGCAAGCGATCCACAATGATTTCGAGGTGCAGTTCGCCCATTCCGGCAATAATTGTCTGTCCGGTCTCTTCGTTAAATCCCACACGGAAAGTCGGGTCTTCATCAGCGAGCTTGGACAGCGACTCAGAAATGCGGTCTTGGTCGGCTTTCGTCTTGGGTTCGATGGCAATCTCGATCACCGGAGTCGGAAAGGTCATCTTCTCGAGCACAATCGGATGGCTCACCGCACAGAGGGTGTCACCAGTGCGGACATTCTTCAAGCCAACTGTGGCCGCGATGTCGCCCGCGTAGACTTCGGGAATATCTTCGCGTTTGTCCGCAAACATCTGGAGAAGTCTTGAGACGCGCTCGGCTTTGCCGGTTGTCGCATTCAGGACCTGCGATCCCGCGTCAAGTTGACCGGAATAGACACGGAAAAAGGTTAACTTCCCCATGTACGGATCGGTCATGATCTTGAACGCCAGCGCGGAAAATGGTTTGTCAATGTTTGGTTCGCGTTCGATTTGCTCTTCGGTTTTCGGATGAAGACCTTTGACTGAGCCAACATCAATCGGAGATGGCAAATAGTCCACGACTGCGTCAAGCAGAAGCTGAACACCCTTGTTCTTGAAAGATGCTCCGGCAAGAACCGGAAAAATCGTCATGTTAATTGTGGCCTTGCGGAGCGCGACTCTAATTTCGGCCGGCTCGATGGGCTTGCCATCGAGAAACTTCTCCATCAGATGATCATCATAGTCGGAGATGGACTCCAGGAGTTTTTCGCGCCAGTGATAGGAAAGCTCGAACATGTCTTTCGGCACATCGAACTCTTCATAGTGCATACCCTGCGAGTCTTCGACCCAAATCACGGATTTGAAAGTAATCAGGTCAACGACCCCGCGAAACATGTCCCCGCTGCCGATAGGAATCGTAACCGGCACCGGATTGGCGTGGAGGCGAGTTCGGATCATTTCCACAGCACGGAAGAAATCCGCGCCCGCGCGATCCATCTTATTCACGAAGCAGATTCGAGGCACACCATACCGGTTGGCTTGACGCCAGACGGTTTCTGATTGCGGTTCAACTCCGCCGACAGCACAGAAAAGGGCAACAGCTCCATCGAGAACGCGCAGAGAACGCTCGACTTCGACCGTAAAATCCACGTGACCCGGAGTATCAATGATGTTGATTCGGTTATCACGCCAGTGGCAGGTGGTAGCAGCGGACGTGATCGTAATGCCACGCTCCTTTTCCTGCTCCATCCAGTCCATGGTCGCGCCGCCCTCATGCACCTCACCCATCCGATGCACACGACCTGTATAAAACAGGATGCGCTCCGTGGTGGTCGTCTTGCCGGCGTCAATGTGAGCCATGATTCCGATATTGCGAATCATCGAGAGCGGCAGGCGCTCACGGCTCTCTTTCAACAGCTCGGCAGACTTCTTCTTGGATGGGGCGTTAGTTACGGTCACGTTTCTTTCTATAAATCATTTCTGCATCTCTCTGACGCAGATCACTTAATTCTTACCAACGGAAGTGAGCAAAGGCTTTGTTGGCTTCCGCCATCTTATGCGTGTCGTCACGTTTCTTGATACTGGAGCCTTCGCCTTTAGATGCGGCGAGGAATTCGGACGCCAGTTTCTCGGACATTGTCTTCTCGCCTCGGCTTGACGCATAGCCGATCAACCATCGAATTGCCACTGCCTGACGGCGAGCCGGTCTCACTTCAATCGGGACCTGATAGGTTGAACCACCGACACGGCGGCTTTTGACCTCGACGACCGGTCCGACATTCTTCATGGCTTTACTGAAGATTTCGAGGGGCTCGCTCTTGGCCTTTGTTTCGATGATATTCAGAGCATCATAGAAAATGTTCTCTGCGGTAGATCGTTTTCCGCGACGCAGCAGACCATTGATAAATGCGGCAACCTCCATAGATCCATACTTGGGATCGGGGAGGATTTCTCGCTTGACAATTCGCTTTCTTCTGGACATGGTTCGATGCGATCATTATGCCGAATGGCGAAGAAGCTCGCCGATCCGGCTGATGTTATTTTTTCTTGCCTTTGGCGGCTGCTTCGGTCTTCTTCTTCGTACCGTATTTCGAGCGACTGCGTTTGCGGCCATCCACTCCAGCCGTATCAAGAATCCCCCGAATGATATGATAGCGCACACCGGGCAAATCCTTCACACGACCACCGCGAATCATCACAATCGAGTGCTCCTGCAAATTGTGACCTTCGCCGGGTATATATGTCGTTACGACCATGCCGTTGGTCAGTTTGACACGCGCCACTTTCCGCAAGGCCGAATTGGGTTTCTTGGGAGTAGTAGTATAAACGCGGGTACAAACACCTCGTCGCTGGGGGCAGCGAGAGAGCGCAGGGGCTGAGGTCTTTTCTTTGGCAACCTCGCGTCCGGCGCGAACCAATTGCTGAACTGTAGGCAAGTTATGTCTCCATTTGCGGCTTAGATTTGCTAACTTACGAAATACTACGCACTTTGTCAAGCCCGTATCGAAGTGCCAGCAGTCGAGGTTCGGGGCGCGCAAGACAAATCAATACTTTGTTTATTTTGGAGTTACACATAATAAGAGCGTACACAACAAACAACTGCTACTTGCTAACTTCACGAACCGCCTCTCCATATCTGCTCTCCTCTTCAAGTTCCTGAATCGAGGGCTCTGGTGGTACGAGTTCGATTTTGTAGTCCTTCGCAAGTTCTTCTTCTTCCAATGCGGGACGACGTACACGCAACTTATTGTACCGCGAAAGGCCTGTTCCGGCGGGAATTAGATGCCCCATGATCACGTTTTCCTTGAGACCGGATAGCATGTCAATCTTTTTTGAAATTGCGGCTTCTGTCAGAACCCGCGTGGTCTCCTGGAAGCTGGCGGCTGAGATAAAGCTCTCTGTCGAAAGACTTGCTTGAGTGATGCCGAGCAGAACGGGAGAGGATACCGCGGGTTTGGCAGGTCTGGCCTTTCCTTCCTTACTGCCTGCGGCTCTCAGCTTGCGATTTTCGCGATTGAACTCGGTTTTCTCAACAATCTGACCGGCATGGAATGAGGTGTCACCCGATTCATCAACGAAGACCTTGTTTAGCATTTTTTCATTGGCACGAATGAACTTGAGACCGTCCACTTGATCGCCTTCGAGATAATCGGTGTCGCCCGGATCTTCGATGCGAACCTTCTGTAACATCTGCCGGACAATGACCTCAATATGCTTATCATTAATACGCACACCCTGAAGACGGTAAACATCCTGAATCTCACGAACCAAGTATTCTTGCACCTTATTCGCTCCGAGAATTGCAAGAATGTCCTGCGGGACCACGGAGCCTTCCGTGATTCGCTCTCCTGCCGAGACACGATCATGGTCGTGCACGAGAATGTGGCGGCCATAAGGAACCGAATAACGCTTTTCCACCTGACCATCAAGCGAAGTGACAATAATCAAGCGCACGCCGCGCTTTAGGCCACCAAACCGAACAATGCCATCAATCTCGGAAATAATCGCCGGATCCTTCGGGCGACGGGCTTCGAACAACTCCGTAACGCGAGGAAGTCCTCCCGTGATGTCTTTGATTCGAGTAGACTCACGCGGCATCTTGGCCAGTGGATCGCCGCGCTTGATGCGATCCCCGTCATTAACCAGAAGGTGTGCGCCCATAGGCATCGTGTGATTGGCAAGGCGATTCCCATCGGCATCCACGATGACGACGTGCGGATTCAACTTGCGATCCTTGGACTCGACAATCACCTTATGCTTCATACCAGTCTGGTCATCCACCATTAAGTGGAATGTCTGATCTTCCCGAATGTCCATGTAATGAACAATTCCGCCCTCAGACGCGATGATCGAATCGGCATAGGGATCCCACTCGAAGAGCAGATCGCCGGATTTCACCCGTTGGCCGTCATCCACGAAGACCAGAGCGCCGTAAGGCACATTGAAGCGGGATACTTGACGGTTGTTATCGTCCAGCACTTTGATCAGACCGGAGCGACGGATGGAAATCTTCGCACCTGCCTCGCGCTGAATGAAGTCTGCGTTCTCGAATTCGATACGACCGGGACTCTTAGCCACAACACGGGACTCTGCGGCAATGCGCGCAGCAGTACCGCCGATATGGAAGGTGCGGAGAGTAAGCTGCGTACCCGGCTCGCCGACCGATTGCGCTGCCATAACGCCAACGGTCTCGCCAATATCGGCCAGTCTGCTCGTAGACAAATTGGTTCCGTAGCAGAGAGCGCAAACACCATTGGTGGATTCGCAGGTCAGTACCGAGCGAATCTTCACTCGCGTAACTCCTGCGGCTGCGATTCTGAGTGTCTCCGCTTCACCGATGAGTGAATGCGTGTCGAGAATCTTATCGCCATTCAGAGGATCCAAAATTGGCTCGGCGAGCACACGGCCAAGAATGCGTTCATGGAGTTCCTCCGTGACCTCTTCGCCTTCCTTAACGGCTTCAATGAAGAGTCCACGCAAAGTACCGCAGTTATGCTCACGGACAATCATATCCTGCGCTACATCCACGAGACGGCGGGTCAGATAACCTGCGTCAGCGGTTTTCAGAGCGGTATCAGCAAGACCCTTACGCGCACCGTGTGTGGAAATGAAGTACTCAAGAACCGTCAATCCTTCCTTGAAGTTCGCTGTGATCGGGCTCTCGATGATCTCGCCTTTCTGGCCGGTCATGGACTTCTGCGGTTTTGCCATCAGACCACGCATTCCGGCAAGCTGGCGAATTTGCTCTTTTGAACCACGAGCGCCGGAGTCTGCCATCATGAAGATGGGGTTAAAACCCTGCCGGCTCTCGCGAAGTTGCGCGAACATCACCTCCGCAACATCAGAGGTGGTGTGAGTCCAGATGTCAATAATCTTATTATAGCGCTCGCCGTCGGTAATGATTCCTTCCTCGTACTGGCCTTGAACTTCCTCGACTTTCTTGTACGCGCCTTCGATCAGCTTGTCCTTTTCCGGCGGAATCTCCACATCGCTCAATCCCACCGAAATGCCCGCCATTGTTGACATGGAGAAGCCCTGTTCCTTCAGCCGGTCAAGAAAAATCGCGGTTTGGCTTAGACTACCCGCCTGTACGCAAAAGTGAATGATCTCTTCAATTCTCTTCTTGGCGAGCATCTCGTTGAAGAAGCGTTTCTCCTGAATTTCCTTTGGCAGAATCTGGTTGAAGATCACGCGACCGACGGTGGTCTCGATCAACTTATCTTTAACGCGAACTCGGATGCGCGTATGCAAGCCGATCTTCTTATCGTTGTATGCCACAATGACTTCTTCCGGACCCATGAACGGTTTCCATTCATACGGCTCACCAACTTTGCGCTTGGTAAGGTAGTATAATCCGAGCACCATGTCCTGTGACGGCACTGCAATCGGGCGGCCATTGGCAGGGTGTAAGATGTTATGGCTGGCCATCATCAGAAGCCGCGCTTCAACCTGCGACTCATACGACAATGGAATGTGCACAGCCATCTGGTCACCGTCAAAGTCGGCATTAAAGGCCGCACACACGAGCGGATGAAGACGGATGGCTTTGCCTTCGATCAGAAGCGGCTGAAAAGCCTGAATGCCAAGTCGGTGGAGCGTCGGGGCGCGGTTCAGAAGCACTGGATGATCATGAATAATCTCTTCAAGAATCGCCCAGACCTCATCGGTCTTTTTCTCAACCAGTCTCTTCGCCGACTTGACCGTTTTGGTGTATTCGTACTCAATCAGCTTGCGAATAATGAATGGCTTGAACAATTCCACAGCCATGTCTTTGGGCAATCCGCACTCGTGGAGCTTCAACTCGGGACCGACCACGATCACGCTTCGACCGGAGTAATCCACACGCTTGCCGAGCAGGTTTTGGCGGAAGCGTCCTTGCTTTCCCTTGAGATTATCGGACAAACTCTTCAATGGACGGTTGCCGTCTGATCTTACGGCCACGGATTTTCTGCCGTTGTCAAAGAGCGAATCCACCGCTTCCTGCAACATGCGCTTTTCGTTGCGCAGGATGACCTCAGGCGCCCGGATTTCAATCAGGCGTTTGAGGCGGTTGTTGCGGATGATGACACGGCGATAAAGGTCGTTCAAATCCGATGTTGCAAACCTCCCGCCTTCGAGTGGCACAAGTGGACGCAGGTCCGGTGGAACCACCGGAACCACCGACATCACCATCCAGTCAGGACGATTAATCATGCCGTCGCGGTTATCCTTGAAGGATTCGATCACGCGCAATTTCTTGATGGCGTCATGCTTTCGCTGCATGCTGGTCTCAACCTTGATCTGCGCGCGCAAGTCCGTGGAAAGCGTCTCGACGTTCTCGGAAGCCAGCAGCTCACGCACGGCCTCACCGCCGATCTTGGCCACGAAGCGCTCTTCATGCGGAAGTTCGTCCTGCGGTCCAAGATCGTTCATTACCTGAAGGTACTCGGTTTCCGAGAGCAGATCCTTGCGGCGGAGTGAACTCTTGCCAACCTGGATGACCGCATAGGATTCGTAGTAGATGATGCGCTCAAGTTCGCGGGTGCTGATATTGAGCACATAGCTGATCTTGGAAGGCAAACTGCGAAAATACCAAATATGCACGACGGGCACCGCGAGGCTGATATGGCCCATTCGCTTGCGGCGGACGTCTTTCTTAGTCACTTCAACTCCACAGCGATCGCAGACTATTCCCTTATAGCGGATGCCGCGATATTTGCCGCAATGGCATTCCCAATCCTTGACCGGCCCGAAAATCTTTTCGCAGAACAGTCCGTCTTTTTCCGGCTTGTAGCTGCGATAGTTGATCGTCTCAGGCTTCGTCACCTCGCCGTGAGACCATGACAAAATGGTATCCGGCGAAGCAAGATTGATTGAGATCTTGGTGAAGCTCCCCGTTTTTTGTTCGTCTGTAATATAGAATGGCAGCATTCTTGTCTCCTCGTTAGGGATTGCAGGGACGGATCGTCTTTAGACACACACTCGGCACGAAACGGATCGTTCTATTCGACCAATTTGACATCGAGTCCCAATCCTCGCAATTCATTGATGAGTACATGGAACGATTCAGGGACACCGGGAATGGGCAGATTGTCCCCTTTGACAATTGCTTCATAGGTTCGGGCGCGTCCGTTGACATCATCCGATTTGACCGTCAGGATTTCCTGAAGAATATTAGCGGCGCCGTATGCTTCGAGCGCCCAGACTTCCATTTCTCCAAACCTCTGACCGCCAAACTGTGCCTTGCCGCCCAGCGGCTGCTGAGTAATTAGACTGTAAGGTCCAATCGAACGAGCATGAATTTTATCGTCAACAAGATGCGAAAGTTTCATCATGTAGATGTAACCGACCGTGGTCTCCTGCTCAAAGCGTTCACCCGTTCTTCCATCGAACAAGTATGTCTTGCCTTGAGTGGGGAGATCGGCACGACCCAGCCACTCCTCAATATCGGCGAGCTTGGCTCCATCAAAAACGGGCGTAGCGAAGTAGATGCCAAGCCGGTGAGCAGCCCAACCGAGAGTCGTTTCGAAAATTTGACCCAAATTCATTCGGGATGGCACGCCCAACGGGTTGAGAATAATATCAATCGGAGTTCCGTCGGACAAGAACGGCATGTCTTCGATGGGAACGACCTTGCCGACCACACCTTTATTGCCATGCCGACCGGCCATCTTATCACCGACTGAAATTTTGCGCTTCTGCGCAACATAGACCCTGACAAGTTGCACAATTCCCGGAGGAAGTTCGTCACCGACTTGAATGCGATATTTCTCGTTCTTCAGCTCGGTCTGCAGAATGAATACACGATCCTTGTACTTCTCGAAAGCCTGCTCGACCTGCTCGTTAATCGCCTCGTTATCCGTCCATAAGTAGCCGCTTTCCACATCATCGAAGTTGAGGGCTTTGATCGCCGTTTCCGTGAAGTTTGAGCCTTCGGCAATCAGAATCTGAACCTGTCCGCGATCCCGAATTTCCTTCGACTTATGGCCGCGCAGAATCGCATAGAGTTCCTCAGCGAGCATTCGCTTCAATCCCTGCTGATCCTGTTGAAATTTCCTCTCGATATCCTCGAGCAATTTCTTGTCTTCGCGACGAGTGCGGGCATCCTTCTTCTTGCGGCTGAACAGCTTTGTGTTAATCACGATTCCGTACATGCCGGTATGGGCGCGCAGACTCGCATCCTTCACATCGCCTGCTTTGTCACCGAAGATCGCCTTGAGCAGTTTGTCTTCCGGAGTGAGATCAGTTTCGCCTTTCGGAGTCACCTTTCCGACCAGAACGTCACCGGGATGGACTATTGCGCCAATCCTGACGACGCCGCTTTCATCAAGATCCTTGACGGCGTCTTCCGAGACATTTGGGATTTCGCGGGTCAGCTCCTCTTCACCGCGTTTGGTCTCGCGAACCTGCAATTCCAGTTCTTCGATGTTGATCGAAGTGAACACGTCGTCATAGACGATTCGCTCCGAGAGGATAATAGAGTCTTCGAAGTTGTATCCGTTCCATGGCATGAACCCGACGAGTACGTTACGACCAAGCGCAAGGTCGCCTTTCTCGGTTGCGCAGCCGTCAGCCAGAACCTGTCCCTTGCGAACCTGCTCGCCTTCGACCACAATGGGGCGCTGGTTGATACAAGTATCCTGATTGGTGCGTACGAACTTCTTCAGTTTGAACGTCACGGCCTCTGGCAGCTCTTCAGCGTTTTCCTCACTCTCGATTCGATCCTTTGCGCGGAAGACAATGCGATTGGCATCTACGTATTCGACGATCCCGTCTTCAGGTGCAAGAATGAGCGTGCGTGAATCCTCTGCGGCCTTACGTTCCATGCCGGTTCCCACATAAGGAGCCTGAGGCAGCAGGAGCGGAACAGCTTGACGCTGCATGTTCGATCCCATGAGTGCACGGTTAGCATCGTCATGCTCAAGGAAAGGAATCAGCGCTGCGGCAATGGAAACGATCTGCGACGGCGCGACATCCATGAAGTCCAATTCTTCAGCCTCTCGAATCGGAAAATCGCTTCGATGCCGGCACTTAATTTTGTCCGTAAGGAATTCGCCACGCGCGTTAATTTGAGTGTTTGCCTGAGCGATTGTGACGCGATCTTCTTCGTCCGCAGACAGGTACCTGATTTGTTTGCTGACTTTTCCTGCCTTGACTACTCGATACGGTGTCTCGACAAAGCCCATGCCGTTGATCTTGGCGTAGGTACAGAGCGAAGAAATCAATCCGATGTTCGGACCTTCAGGAGTCTCAATGGGGCAGAGGCGGCCATAGTGTGTGTAGTGAACGTCGCGGACTTCAAAGCCTGCGCGCTCACGAGTCAATCCACCCGGACCGAGCGCGGAAAGACGACGCTTGTGAGTGAGTTCCGTAAGCGGATTCACTTGGTCAAGGAACTGCGAGAGCTGGTTGGTTCCGAAAAACGTGTTCACCACCGAGGTGATGGTTCTCACGTTGACCAAGTCCTGTGGAGTGAGGGACTCAGTATCGCGGAGGTTCATTCGCTCTTTAATCGTGCGCGCCATGCGCGACAGGGCGACGCTGAACTGATTGGCAAGCTGCTCGCCAACGGTACGCACCCGACGATTGCC
>JAGVEU010000453.1 GCA_020057985.1 Calditrichota bacterium
CTTGACAACAATACTCCTACGAAGTATATTTACTACACACAAAAATGGTGCTTTCCGGCTTTGGCCGCAATGTGAACTAACTTTTAGTCGAGAGGAGAATTAGGATGAGAGGAATGAAGACACTTTTTGCCCTGTGTTTGGCGGTTTCCCTGTCAACGCAGGTCTATGCTGTGGATCTAATGTTTGCCGGCTTTGACGTTGCAACTCAGAAGATGGTTTCCGTCCTTCGCAGTGACGAGCCGCTCTATGCCCCGACCGTTGACGTCTCGCAGACCGGCGCGGGCTGGATTGACTTCGCGAACATCGAGTGGTTATCCATGGACGCCCCGGGTGGCGGGTATGAGTATTGGTGTGCGATTCCGCTGGATCCGGTGGATCGCTTCAATCGTACTGATGTGGACTCCGGTCAGACGAACCAGATTTCCATCGAAGTTTTTGACGCAGACTATCCGGTGGGACAGACGCAGGATCTCTTGATTGTAGATGTGAACGACGACGGTATCTCTTACTATACGTATCCTGCCTTTGTTCAGGGGGACTGTGTACCTGTTCTGCCCGACAGCATTCGGATCAATTCCGCTTTCTGCGCGACCATTTGCCACGGATCATATACTATTCCGATCGAGTGCGAAGATCCCAACTATACACCGGGTCAACTTCAGATTACCGTGACCAACGGCTGTCACTATGATCCGCCGATCGGCCATTGCGATAACGATACCTGCCCAACCATTGACTGGACGTTGTTTGCTTACAATCTTCGCGTGTTTGCGAACTGCCGCCTGTTCCTGACCATGAGCTATTGCGGCATGGATCCCGGCTGTATCTGCATCTGGCGCAGTGACTTCCGCCTCAATGCCGAAGTGACTAACTTTGCCGCATTGCCCGGCGATGGCAGCGTTCGCGTGAATTGGAGTACTGCTTCGGAAACCGATAACGCTTCGTTCAGAATCAGCCGCTCCGAAGTGCGCGACGGTATCTATGTCACCGTTCATCAGACCGCCGGCGCCGGTACCAGCTCTGATCTCCGTTCCTATGAGTGGGTTGATAACACCGCTCAGAACGGTCACACCTATTACTACAAGCTGAACACCGTGGACATGACCGGTCAGGCGCATACCTATGAGACCATTGCCGAAGCGACACCGCTGGCTGGCAATGCCACAGTTGTGGAATTCCGTCTTTCGCAGAACTTCCCGAATCCGTTCAATAGCGAGACCAGCTTCAGCTTCTCGATTCCCGCCGATGACCACGTTTCCTTGAAGGTGTTTGACCTTCTGGGCCGCGAAGTGGGCACGGTGGTGGATCAGAACATGAGCAGCGGCTCCTACAAGTACAACTGGTCAGCCAAGAACTTGGCAACCGGCGTTTATATGTATACCTTGACTTCCGGACAAAACAGCGAGAGCAAGAAACTGCTCTTCCTCAAGTAGAACCGACGACCGACTGACTATCGCGCGTTCGATGAAAATTAACCGTAGGAGTTTTTGATTATGAAGAAGTTCTTGCTATTTGGGGCGCTGATACTTGTGACGATATTTGCGGTTGCCGGATATTCACAACCCTGTGTACCCTCGTATCCGCCTCTGATTGAATTTGGCCACAGCTACTGTATAAAAGTCTGTGCATTTGACCTGTACACCATTAACGTTGAGGGAATCTACAACGGTGAGGAAGCAATTCCGTATTTCGTCTTAGAGACGGGATGTGCTGAGGCGACCTCCTCCTGTAATGTGCAATGCACGGCGATCACGGATGTACCGCTGAGCTTTGTCGTGGAGTTCAACCCGATTCCGCCTCCGGGACATTTTGAATTTCATGGTATGAGCAATTGCTTTGACATTCGCTACTATCATAACCATGACAATGTCTGGGTGCTTGAGATCTTCGCTTTGTGCGACGGTTGCTTCTGCCTGACCTTCGACCGGCAGTTGTCGGCGGAAGTTACAGGCTTTGATGCTATCGCCAGTTCCAATGACATTACGCTTCACTGGACAACGGCCAGTGAAACGAATTCCGAATCATGGCTGATTGACCGGAGCGAATCTGCTGAAGGTACCTTTACACGGGTCCATCAGGAGCAAGCGGTGGGTAATGCACCAACCGGCGCCACGTATTCGTGGGTTGACAGAGATGTTCATGCGGGTATCGTCTATTATTACCGGCTGTTTGAGAAAGACATCTCCGGTAACGTGACCCCCTATGGCGCCGTAACTCATGCTGAGTTGCTTAGCGGCAACGGAACGATTCCGACGCGCTTTGCTCTGCGCCAGAATTATCCGAATCCGTTTAACCCGACAACGACCTTTGAGTTTGATATTCCCGCAGCCGGACATGCAAGTCTGAAGGTCTTCGATCTTGCCGGACGTGAAGTCGCAACGGTCATTGACGGAGAGCTATCGGCTCAGACCTATCATGTAACGTGGTCTGGAGCCAAGCTTTCCACAGGCGTGTATTTCTACACCCTGAAAGCCGGCAATTTCACAGACACAAAGAAACTTGTTCTGCTGAAGTAGTTCGCACCTCCTCATTCCTAATTCAACCGCCCCTGCCGCCATTTGCAGGGGCGGTTTTTTTTTGCACAATTCGGCGACTGCCTATTCTTTGTTGCTTTATCCGTTTGAACCCCCAGACTTGCACTTTTCTTTTTTTCTGCGTTATTTGAGGCAGCCCCGAAAGGAAAAGAAGGTACAAATTGGAGATTGGAATGCAAATTGGATTCGTTGGCTTGGGAAAGATGGGCGCAAATATGGTAGAGCGACTGTTGCTTGGCGGGCATCGGCTCGTGGTAACCAATCGCAGCCAGGAGCCTGTCGCTGCCGCTGTGGCCAAAGGTGCGAAAGGATGCGGCACTTTAAGAGAGGTTGTGCAAACCCTTGAAGGACGCAAGGTGATCTGGCTGATGGTTCCGGCTGGTGATCCGGTTGAAAGAGCTATTCAGGAACTGGCTGGTCTCCTGCAGCCGGGCGACGTCGTAGTAGATGGTGGCAACTCCTATTTCAAAGACTCGATTCGCCGTGGTGAGTACCTCAAGCAAAAGGGTATCCACTTTCTGGATTCAGGAACTTCAGGCGGAATCTGGGGACTTGCAAATGGGTATTGTATCATGATTGGCGGTGACACAAATCCCTTTGCTTACATCGAACCAGCCCTCAGGACTTTAGCTCCTCCGAATGGCTACCTGCATACGGGGGCTGTGGGTTCCGGTCACTATGCGAAAATGGTTCACAACGGAATCGAGTATGCCATGATGCAGGCGTATGGCGAGGGTTTTGAGTTGCTTAAGAACTGCGGCTATGAACTC
>JAGVEU010000447.1 GCA_020057985.1 Calditrichota bacterium
CAATCGGCAAATGCCCTCGCTCAAGAATTTGAGTGATTCGCGTTCGTCCCTCCCGGCCAAAATCTCCCGCTGTCCACCGCTCCCGAATCGAACGCTCATCAATAAAATGATGCGGCACGGCGGCCAGTTGCTCAGCGCTCGGCTTGGCAGTTCCGACCATGAGTTCCCGATAAATCTGCCGCGAATCGGCGCTAATAATTTCCCCCTTGAGACTCTTCGCAAGGGGGATGGAAACATCGGTCTTACCGACTGCCGTTGTTCCGGCCAGAATCAGGACACGTGGCTGCAACTGCTACTCCGTTCGTTTGAATCGGCGATCAAGCTCGGTCAGCTTCAAGTGAATAATCGTCGGTCTGCCATGCGGACAAGTGGTCGGAAACTCAGTCGCAAATAGTTCATCCACCAGTGAAGTCATCTCTTCCGCCGTGAGTGTATCTCCCGTGCGAAGCGCCGCTTTGCACGCAAAACTCGCGGCCAGAGCCTTGCGCGGCTCAAAATTCGCATGACGAAACTCCACGTATTCCTCAAGCATTGCATGAATCATGTCTGTCTCAGAAGCTCGCTTCAGACCCGCAGGAACCGCTTCCACACTATAAGTTCGCGGTCCAAAATCACGAATCACAAAACCCAGACTTCCCAGACTCTCGCGCACTTCCTGAAACAAGGCATCTTCTTCCACGTCCAATTCAAGCAATAGCGGAAAGAGAAGCTGCTGCGAATGAAAGGCGCGCTCCTCGAATCCCTTCAGCGCTCGTTCATAGAGAATTCGCTCATGCGCCGCATGTTGGTCTATAATCGCGATCCCCGATTTCACCGATGAGATCAAATACTTGTTGTGCATCTGATAGATCGCCGGACGAAGCAGCGGCTCACTCCGTGTCACTTCGCGCTCGCCGGATGATTCACCTTCTACTGTTACCCCTTGCTCAATTGACTGGGTTGAATAGGTGAATCGAGATGACGGCAACCACGCTTGTCGAATTTCCTCAGGCACAACCGAGCCACCTAACCTGTCGGCAGGATGTGCTGACAAAGGTCCAAGAGCAGGCAATCCCATCTCTCCGGGTCGTTCAGCAGTAACCAAAGATGGAATCGCGAGGCGGATCGCCCGGTACAGAGTTGCGTGAACCAGCTTCTCGTCTACGAACTTGACTTCGAGTTTCGACGGATGCACATTCACATCAAATTCGCGGGGATTCATCTCCACAAACACGACATAAAACGGCCATTCGTTTGGCTCCAGATGCTCCCTTAGTGCCGCCTTAAATGCCGAATGCAGCAAGGCGCTCTGGATGGGACGACGATTTAAAAAAATGAACTGATCTCCGCGTGATTTTCGATTTAGTTCTGGTTTGCCAACTGCTCCCGCTATGGTAATTCCGGCTTGATTGAAATCCAGCGGCAACGTCTTCTCATTGAATCCTGAACCAAACAGATCTTCCAATCGAACATGCAACGATGACGCAGGCAGCGTGTACTCCACGGAGTTCTCATGCGAGAAATACCACGAAATGTCCGGACGAGCAATCGCATACTGTTTGAAAATCTTCACCATGTGCGACAGCTCCGTGGCCCGACTCTTCAGGAATTTGGCACGTGCAGGGGTGTTAAAGAAGAGGGAGTGAACAGCAATGGAGGTTCCCCGCGGCGCAGCAATCGGCTCTTCGTGCAGGATTTCGCCCGCCTCAATCCGCAGCGCTGTTCCACTTGCTTGTCCTTCAGCACTTGAGCGAATTTCAATCGAACTCACTGAGGCAATCGAAGGCAGAGCCTCACCGCGAAAGCCCATCGTGCGAATTGCATACAAATCATCGGCATGGGCGAGCTTTGATGTTGCATGTCGCTCAAACGCAAGCTGCATGTCGTCTCTTGCCATTCCGCAGCCATCGTCAACCACCTGAATCAAGTCTCGGCCATGTCCCTTGCAGTGAATCTGAATGCGGGTTGCTCCGGCATCGAGCGCATTCTCCACGAGTTCCTTGAGCACAGAGGCCGCCCGCTCCACTACTTCACCGGCAGCGATCTGATTGACTAAATTCTCTGGAAGAATCCGGATCTTAGCCACGTAATTTCTCGCTCAGGATTTGCCGCACTTCCGTCAGCATTCTTCGTCCGTTCATGCGTGCATCATCCACTTTTTTGCGATAAGATGCAGCTTGCTGCTCGTCGAGTCCGGACAGATTGATAAGCACATTCAAAGCAGCTCCCTCAAGCCCAGCCGCAAGCAGTTCAGCCCCTGCTCCTGCGTCGGAAACTGTGTTCACATTTCCATCCCTCGCTATGGGAGCCGCATGACCAAGTCCTTCAAAGCAAAGATTCATCGTTTGCTCGGGAACATCTACTGTCGCCTGAGTGGCCGCAGCAAGTTCAGTTGCCTTATACGCTTTCTCAGCTTCGTCAGTCTCGGACAGCTTATTCGCTATGCGGTAACGATTGAATGCGGCAGTGTCCTCGTCAATGAGCGCAGTGAGCCGGGAACGAAGAACTTCTGTTCTATCGCGAAGTCTTGTAAACTCGTCTGAGACATGTGCATAGTTTTTCTTGCCAATCGTGAAGTTGGTCACCATTGAAAGTAGCGCCGCTCCCACCGCTCCGGACAGAGCAGCAGCGCTCCCGCCGCCGGGGGCCGGGGCTTTGGAAGCAACTTGCTGAATGAAACCCGCGACCGGTTGATAAACGAGCTTTGCAGGAAAATCTTGAGATGAAGATGACATGGGAAGTGCGTCTCTTAGTTAAGAGTGTATTCAATGATCTTAATATCCGGATCAAATTTATTGAAAGCAGAAAGACCGAGCCGCTCGTGTACAAGCGAAATCGCTGCGCGTTCTGCAGCAGGTCTCTCAAGTTGATCTCGCCACACGTAGTATTCAACAGCCAGCAACAGCGCTTCGAGGGGAATCAAGCCCACAACTTCACTGCCATTGACCGAAATATTCCGCAAGGCTGCTTCAAGCTTGACCTGTTCAAAAGCAATGTGCGGGGCGGTCATCCAGTAATTCGTCAAGTTGATGGAGACTTGACAGAAGTTGTCCTTCTCCAGATAAACTCCCATTGCTTTTGAATTGGATAGCGGGCCGGAATGAAAGACCTTCTTGCCGGTAACCGAGAGTATTTCCTGACCGCGAGCGTTCTTCATTGGCCAGCCCATCTCGCGAATATGAAGCGCAATTTCATTCGCTGCTTCAACATCCGCCGTCTGAAGATTGACATTGTAGGCAACCAAAAAGAACCGAGCGCCGGTGATTACACAACCAAAGGACGGGATAAATTTCGTAGGGCCGAAGTCCGGTATCCAATCCGGGCTCTGAAGTTTTCCCTCGAGCGCTTCGTATTCACCTTTGCGGACAGCCGCGAGATTCGCGCGTTCCGGACGTGAAGCCGCAGCTTCGTAGAGATAGACCGGAATGCCCAGTTCGTCAGCGACTCGTCTGCCATAGACTCTTGCTAATTCTGCGCACTCTGCCATGGTGATATCACGCACCGGCACAAACGGCGCAACGTCCACCGCACCGCTTCGAGGATGGCTGCCCTTGTGCTTAGTCATGTCAATCTCTTCTTTGGCGGCGCGCGTTAGCCGCACGGTGGCCTCGACGCATGCCGATGGCTCGCCCGCGTAAGTGATGACGCAACGGTTATAGTCCGCATTGGGATCCACGTCAAGGAGTTTTACACCTGATACAGATTTAACGGTATCGGCAATGCGGTGGATCTTTGCTCGATCCCGTCCCTCAGAAATGTTAGGAACACATTCAACAATCGCAGCCATGTTGTCTCAATTATTGTTCAGATTTGCTTGTGCCGCGAGCCACTCGCTCGATCAGACGATCCTGAATAGCGCGAATTGTGCGCGGCGGTGTTTGAAAATTATTACAGAGGATTGCAAAGGCAATCTCTTCACCCCATGTTGTGCTCAAATATCCGGCTACGCTTGATACATAAGTCATGGTTCCGGTTTTACCATACACATGTCCGGCGAGTTCCGGGCTTCCCAGCCTGCCGCCGAGAGTGCCGTCTACCCCGCCAATTGAAAGCGTGGACTTAAATTGCTCTGCGTAGGGATGAGACTGCATCTTGGTAAGAATCTGAATTAGCGCTTGAGCGCTGATGAGATTGCGTCGCGAAATTCCGCTTCCATCCACGAGCGAGACCTGCTTCCATTGCAGACCTTGTTTACTCAAGAACAGCGTAATGCCAATTTGGCCTGCCTCGCTGCTGGCTGCTCCGTTTGTAGCAACACCAAGCGCTCGCAGAACCGACTCGGCAAGAAAATTATCGCTCTGCTTATTCATCACTTCCATGATCTTCACAAGCGGAGCCGATTCATGAACAAAGAGCGAATGCTCATTGTCATTCGCGCTATGGGTCCAGCGATCCACAACCACAGAGCCGGCAAATTCCATTTCGCGCGTCTTCAAAGCATGTTCAAAAGCGCGACCGAAATACAAAGCCGGGTTCTGCACAGGTACCCAAAGAAATTGTCCTTCGCTTCCCAGCGGAATCGAACCGGACAATTTGACAACAGTGTCCTCTGCAACAATGTGAAAGCTCACCCAGGGTTTGCTTTCTGGAGCAGATGTGACTACTGTGGACTCTAACCGGAGCGGCGCGTAGGGCGGATCGAGAACCAGAAGCGGTATGGCACCTTCGAAGTTGCCGGGAAGAACGGACAGATGACAGACATTGGAATTGAAACCGAAACCATCAATTGCCGGAGCATAGCCCTGCTGCACGTCACCGATTTCCCAAATTGAAGGCTGCGATTCCAAAGCGTAAGGCCATGTTCGCAGAATAATGTTGCCGCCAATCCTTCGGACTCCGTTGGCACGCAATGAATCCACCAGACTGAAAAGAACCGGAGCATGCAGCGAGTCCACGAACTTCGGCTCGATGGTCGGATCCCCGTTGCCGTGAATGATCAGGTTTCCGTTAAGAAATCCAGTCTCGTTTATTTCGCCCGTATAGGAAAAAGACGTTGTGAAATGAAAGTCAGGGCCAAGTGCATCAATCGTGGCAGCCGAGGTCACAAGCTTAGTCACTGAAGCCGGTGAAAGCAATCGCTCCTGATCTCGCTCATAGATCAAAGAGTCACCGGAAATGGAATAGAAAGCGACGCTCCATGACGCTCCCCGAAGAGCTTCATGGCTCAGAAGACTATCAGCAAATCCGGACATGCTCCCCATTGAGTGCATATCGTCGGAAGCTATGGCCGCTAATTGGAAGAGTGCCAGAATGAGAACGAGAAGCAACCTCATTAGGGCAACCAGCCTCCTGCAAACCATCGAAAAATTGGTTCAGCAACGGGATTGAGCAGTCTGCCAAAAAGGGATACTCCACTCAAGCTTGCAAGGAGAAACAAGCCGAGCAGTATCATCGGACCGATCCGTTCAAATTGTTCATATCCTTGATTCCATTTCTGTGGAACAAATCCTGCCAAAATCCGCGAGCCATCGAGTGGTGGAAAGGGCAGCAGATTAAAGAGCGCAAGGATCACATTGATCCAAATCCCTTGAAGGAGAATCAGCGCTAAGACCGAACTCATGCCTGACTGTGCCTCGCCGTCCAATACAAAGAGGAGATTCGCCGTCATGCCCAATAAAAATGCCAGAATCAAATTTGAAACGGGACCCGCGGCAGCGATCCATACCATGTCAGTGCGTGGAGAGCGGAGATAGGCTGCATTAACAGGCACGGGTTTGGCCCAACCGAAACCAGCTACCATGAGCATGATCGAGCCAATCAAATCCAAGTGAGCAAGCGGATTCAAAGTCAACCTGCCGAGTGAACGGGCTGTCGGATCTCCGAGACGATTGGCCACATAGGCATGGCTGAACTCGTGCACGGTTAAACCAGCCACAAAACCCGGCAGAAGAAGGAGGATGGCGGTCAGCTTTTCCAACAACTATCCACGAGGATGAAACGTTCGCACGACTTCGCGCAGGTAATCCCGATCGAGGTGCGTGTAGATTTCAGTAGTAGCGATGGAAGAATGTCCGAGCAGTTCCTGTACCACTCGCAAGTCAGCGCCCCCTTCAATCAGATGGGTTGCAAAGCTGTGACGGAATGTATGCGGCGAAACATGAGAGAGGATCGCTGCTTTCTTGAGATAGGTTTGGAGAATCGTCCAGAATCCGAATCTTGTGAGAGGACGTCCATGTTGATTAAGAAACACCCGGTCTCGTGCTTGCTTTGGCAGTGGCCGTGCTTTACCTTTCTGGTTTTCGCCTCGTATTTTGTCTCGTCCATGAAACAAATATGATTTAAGGGCGGATGTAGCTCGCATTCCAAGCGGGACAATCCGCTCCTTGTCTCCTTTCCCAATGACCCGAATCAGTTCGTTTTCAAACTGAATGTCCCGCCTGCCCAGTCCTACCAATTCTGAGACTCGCAGTCCGCAGGAATAGATGACTTCCAGCATGGCACGATCACGCAGCGTCACTGGAGCTTCGCCTTCCACGCATTCGATCAGCCGATCAATCTCTTCAACGGACAAAACATCCGGCAGCGTGCGCGGAAGTTTCGGTCCCTCGAGACCCTCAGCAGGATTCCGTTTGGACAGACCTTCGGCCATTCGCCACTTGAAGAAGCCTTTCAGCGCTGAAAGGTGCCTTGCCGCGCTACGCTTTGACAGAAGTTCGCCAAGTACACGAAAGTATTGCTCGAGCAATGCGCGATCTACTTGATCGAGAGTGCGTTTCTGCTCTGCCAGCCAAAGCCCGAAGTTGCGAAGATCGTGGCCGTAGCTTTCGAGAGTGAGCGGGCTAAGATCAGCTTCGAGGGAAATCTGGGCAAGGAAAACCCGTACCTCGGATGCCCCCGGAAAATCAGGCGCGGACAAAGGGATTTGTGCGGCGCTCCTCACCTACCGTGGTGGTTGGTCCATGTCCCGGATAGACAATCGTGCCCTCTGGAAGTCCATAGATTTTTTTGCGGATATTCTCATGGAGGTCACGTTCGCTGCAACCGGGGAAATCCGTGCGGCCTACTCCGCCACAGAAGAGCGTATCTCCTGAAATCAACAGTCCGGGCTGATAAAAGACCAAAGAACCCGGCGAGTGACCGGGAATATGATAAGCAGTCAGCGACTCCTGACCGATTTGCAGTACGTCACCTTCGGCAAGCAGTCCATCAGCGTCCGGCGAGACGATTGAGTCGCCGGTGAAGAGGGATAAGTTCCTTGCCGGATCTGTCAGCATCGGGCGGTCGAGTGCATGAATCAAGAGTGGCGCATCAAACTCTGCTTTCACCACATGGTTGTCGGCGATATGATCCAGATGACCGTGTGTGGTGAGTAGATAGACAAGATCGAGATTGCGAGTGCGGATTTCGCTGATGAGCCTATCCGCTTCTGCACCCGGATCAAAGAGCGCTGCCTTGCGAGTCTGTCCACACCAAACCAAGATGCTGTTAATCTGATATGACCCAACCGCACAAACGAGAATGTTCAGCACTGCGCAGCCTCGCGCAGGCGCTTGATATTCAATGCAATGTCGCCACG
>JAGVEU010000193.1 GCA_020057985.1 Calditrichota bacterium
ACAACCTGGAACATAAACATCCACCGGTATGACCAGATCTACCCCTTTGACGACGTGATAGCCATGTTCCCAATAGGGGCCGCCGGAATTCGCGCAGGATCCCATAGAGATCACATAGCGTGGTTCGGGCATCTGTTCATAGAGACGCTTGATTCGCTCAGCCATCTTTATGGTGACTGTCCCCGCCACAATCATACAATCGGCCTGACGGGGCGTAGGACGCATGAAAATACCGAACCGGTCAAGGTCAAAGCGTGCCGCTGCCGCCGCCATCATCTCGATTGCGCAGCAGGCAAGGCCAAACGTCAGCGGCCACAACGAACGGGATCGTGACCAATTAAAGACCTTGTCCACAGAGGTAATCACCACATTGGGGCCATAGCGGCCTTCAATCACTCCCATTTAGAGTCCCCCCTTGGATCCCGTTGAAGAGTCTTTAGGACGAATCCAGTCCAAATCGCCCTTTCCCCAAACGTAGGCAAGCGCTACGACCAGAATCAAAATAAAGACCGCCATATCCACCCATGCGTACAACCCTAACCGTTTCAAGTTCACGGCCCACGGAAACAGGAACAGTACTTCCACGTCGAAAACAAGGAAAATCAGGGCGATCACATAGAAACGGGTATTGAAGCGAATCCACGGAGTGCCCACCGGCTCTTCGCCACACTCATAAGTGGAGAGTTTGATTGGATTAGGACGATGTGGAGCCAGCAAGCGACTTGCGGTCAACGCAGCCACAACGACAGCAGCGCCAGCAATGAAGAAAATCAATATGGAGGCAAAAGACATGAGAGCTTAGGGGTGCCCGATTGGGGAGTGCAATGAAGCGGTTTGAGTTAGGATTGACAATATAAGTCTTTTAGCAAAAGAAGCAACAGAAATTTTTCACACACTATCTTGGATGCCGTTATGATGTCGGTTGCACATGGCCTAATCATTTGATAAACAGGGAATTAATTCGAGCCCATGGACTATTAACCGTGCGCGAACCCTATATCGCCAGCGAACGCACGTAAGTGTCCATCGCGTTGGCGGCTTTACGACCGGCGCCCATCGCGTTGATCACCGTGGCCGCACCACTCACAATGTCACCTCCGGCATAGACTCCCGGTCGGCTTGTGGCTCCGGTTTCTTCGTCTGCGATAATCGTCCCCCACTTGGAAACTTTAAGTCCGGGCGTGGCGCGAGTAAACACCGGATTCGGGTCATTACCGATGGCCATAATAACCGTGTCGCACTCCAATTCAAACTCGCTGCCCTTTATCTCCACAGGACGGCGTCGCCCGGAAGCATCCGGTTCGCCCAATTCCATTCTCAGGCAGCGAATGCCTGTCACTTCCTGTTGCTCATTTCCCAGAATCGCAACCGGATTATTGAGCAGGTGCATCTCAATCCCTTCGGCCTCGGCATGATGAACCTCTTCCACTCGTGCCGGTAGCTCCTGCAGCGACCGGCGATAAACCAGCGAGACTCGGCACTTCTGCAAACGGAGCGCGGTGCGCGCGGAATCCATGGCCGTATTGCCGCCGCCGACCACCACCGTATGCTGACTGGGGCGCATGGGAGTGTCGTATTCTGGGAAACGCATCGCTCCCATCAGATTCGCGCGCGTCAGATATTCGTTGGCGCTGTACACACCGACCAGATTTTCTCCGGGAATGTTCATGAATTTGGGCAATCCAGCGCCGGTGCCGATAAACACCGCATGATAACCCTCGGCAAAAAGTTCATCAAGGGTGATGCTGACGCCGACGACGGTATTCATCACGAACTTCGCGCCAAGTTTGCGGATGTAATCAACCTCCGCGTTCACAATTAGCTTGGGCAAACGGAACTCAGGAATGCCGTAGATCAGCACACCGGCGGGACGATGCAACGCTTCAAACACGGTCACATCATGACCCTGCTTGGCCATGTCACCGGCAACGGTCAGACCCGCAGGCCCGGAACCGACGATGGCAATCTTGTACCCGGTCGGCGGCGGAATCTCCGGGATGGAGATTTTGTCATGCTCGCGCTCCCAATCGGCCACGAACCGCTCCAGGTTCCCCACAGCCACCGGATCGTGCTTAATCCCTTCGATGCAGACTTTTTCGCACTGGTCTTCCTGTGGACAGACTCGTCCGCACACCGCCGGCAGTGAATTGGTGTCTTTCAGAATCCGTGCGGCCGCTTCGAAGTTGCCATCGCGAACTTCGCGGATAAAGCTCGGAATATCTATGTTGACGGGACAGGCCGTGACGCACTTGGGATTCTTGCAGATGATACAACGTTCGGCTTCGGCAATGGCTTCAGCTTCGGAGTAGCCAAAGGGCACCTCCTCATAGTTCTGAACCCGCTCCATTGCTTCTTGCTCGCGCATCGGAGTGCGCGGTAAGTGCTTCTTAGAAACTCTTTTTTCCTGTTTTTCCTGATTCTCTACTGCGTCCGTCATTGCGCCACTCCGGTTGCCAAGCCGATTTTGCATTCATGATCCATCATCGTATCCAAAGCTATTTTTTCCTGCCGCAAATAGGCGCGATTGCGGAGAATCAATTCATCAAAATTCACTCCCCAGGCATCAAACTCCGGGCCATCTACGCAGGCGAATTTCGTTTTGCCGTTTACACTCACCCGGCAAGCTCCGCACATACCCGTGCCGTCTATCATGATCGGATTCAGTGACACCTGTCCGGGAATTCCGAGTTCCTTGGCAACCTTTGCAGTCTCGCGCATCATGATCACCGGGCCGATGATTAGGGACTGATTAAACTGCACTCCTTCAGAGACCCATTGACGCAAACAATCGGTGACCAAACCCTTGATTCCCACGGATCCGTCATCACTGCACAAGCGGACTTCATGACAATGACGAGCATATTCTTCGGCCAGAATCATCAGGTTTTCGCTGCGTGCGCCGATGATCGCATGAACGCGGTTTCCGGCAGCGCGTGCGGCCTCCACGATCGGAAGCAACGGAGCGGCTCCGACACCTCCGGCAACGGCGATTAAGTTGCCCCAAGTTTCGATATGGGTAGGTCTGCCCAGTGGCCCGGCGATGTCTAAAAAGAAATCGCCGACTTGAAGCCGTCCCATTTCAATGGTGGACTTGCCAGCTTCCTGCACGATCAGGCGAATGAGTCCGCGTTCCGCGTCGCCCGAAGCAATGGTCAGTGGGATGCGCTCGCCCCGATCATTCATCCGAACAATGACAAACTGTCCGGCTTTGCGTTTGCGCGCAATCAAAGGCGCTTCGACCCAAAACTCGTGGACTTTTTCCGCCAAAATCCGGCGGCTGTGAATTACGTGTTGAGGCATACTTTTCTTTATTTTTCAAAGCCGGAGCAACAAGGCTCTCAGCTTGATTATGCTCAGTCTTGTATCGTGCGGCAAGTAAACACCTGACGGCTGCTGCCGTCGCGCATCGGCAGTGGCGCTTCCATGATAGACTTAATACGGTCAGTCGTAATCACCTGCGGATCGTATGAAAACACGGCCTTGTGCTCGGTAGCGAAGGTTTCGATGGTGGCGATTCCCGGAACTCCAGTGTACAGTTTAGTGAAAAACGCCGCCGTACCTTTGCACTTCAGTCCGTCCACAATACACTCCACGGTCTTGCCCCCAGCCGAACCCATTGACACCGTGGTTGTGGGTTGTGTGAAAGCCGCCCGCAACAGATAACCACTGAATAACGCGGCCACCACCAAGAGGGGAAGTAAGATTCGCGGAATGTTCATGTTAGAGAGTGGCTTTCAATTGCAGGACATCTTTCTCCGGACAGGCATCCACACATTCAAGGCAGTTTGTGCAATCACGATGCCTGATTTTGTTCATCTTGAACGGTGCCAAATCCTGTGGGCAGGCAAGTTGACAAGCGCCGCACTGCGTACAATGATTGTCATTCCGCACCACCTTAATAAATCCCAGCCTGCTGAACGGATCAAAGGTCGCACCCAACGGACAAAGATAGCGGCAGAAGAACATCGGAACAAGCAAGACCCCGATAACCGTCGCAATCAATACAATCCAGCTCACCAGTCCAATGGAGCCATGACCGAAGCCGGAAAAGATCAGAAAGAAGGGATCGTAGCCCCGCAGAATCAGCTCGCCTGTTTTGTACGTGAAATACAGTGCAAGCGCAAAAACAGCATAGCGCAATAGTCGCAGCCAACGGTCGGTGTGCGCCGGGACTGCGGGGCGTTTGTGCCAAACCAAACCCGTCAGCCGCATTCCCAATTCGCTCAGAAACCCAATCGGACACGCCCAACCGCAAAAGGCCTTCTTTGCCACAAGCGCCAGCACCAGAATACCAATGAGCAACGCGAGATTAAGCGGCCCCAGCGTACAACTGAACTCACCCTGTCTCCACAATCCCCACAGGCTCTCCATTCCACCAAAGGGACAGAAATCCTCAAAGCGGCGGGTGCCAAAACCCAGTGCAAGATACACCACTCCGGCGAGGAGAATGGACATCAAGGAATAGCGTAGATATCTGGTCTTCATTCGATGGTCACCGTGTCAGAGTCCGGTCTAATGTGCCGCCGCTTGATGGTCAGAGGAATACGTTCGCCCCGATCATTCATCCGAACAATGACAAACTGTCCGGCTTTGCGCTTGCGCGCAATCAAAGGCGCTTCGACCCAGAACTCGTGGACTTTTTCGGCGAGGAGTCTTTTGCTGCGGATGATGTGAGCGGACATGTATGGTTTTTATTGTTTCGCCGTTGCTGTGCAGACTACTTCAATATCACAAGTTTTTTCGTCTGGGAGAATTGCCCTGCGTTAAGCCGCGCGAAGTAGATTCCCGAGGCCAAACTACTTCCGTCAAAGGTCACGCGATGAGTTCCTGCTTCAAGAAAATCGTCTTTTAGCACCGCAACTCTGTGGCCTATCACATCAAAAACCTGCAATGTACTGAATTCAGCTTTCGGGAGACCATAGACAATCGTCGTTGATGCATTGAACGGATTTGGAAAATTCTGACCAAGATAAAAGTCGCTTGAAATCTCACGGAAGTTCGCTTCCACAGACGATGGCGCAACGCCAAATCCCTGCAACTGAATGCAAACTACGCTGTCTGACGAATTGTTGATAATCAATAAACTATCGCTGTATTCCCGTTCTGCCGCAGGGCTGAATTGCACGATAACACGTTCGCGAGCATTGCTCCCTGAGTAAACTACTAATGGCAGGGTTGACAGTACGGAAAACCCTGCTGGTATTACGAAACCCGTAATAAATAGAGGTGAACCGCCTGTATTCTGGATCCATAGGTCTCTAACAGAATCTAATCCAACTGGCACATTCCCGAATGACAAGAACTGGGGATCTAAAGTCATGTGTGGGGGTTCAGAGATCGTCAATCCAATACTGTCGGCTCAGGTTTCAAGGCGACCGGGTATGTCATAACACGCAAGCGTTCCTGTGGTCGAATCCACAGGGAATATTGTCAGACCATGCTGCCTTGCAAACTCGATACACCACTCATTTGATCGTCTCGGTTGTGTTGCGTCTGCCCAGAGCGTGTCATCCAAAGTCCTCATCAATCCAACGTTCCCGTACTCTGGACGCAAATGAGGTGAAAAGAAGAAATTCGTACTTAAGGGCAAATTAAGATGTATAATGCCTGAGTCTGTAACAATGCCTGCTCCCCATCCTCTAACCCATCCTTGGCGATATTGCTCGTGCAGAATTCCGTCAACTGCGCTATCAGCCGGCAGTGCCAGTTCATCAAGTGGGGACAATTGCGTTCTTTCAGTCGACGGAGTGAAAATGACAGAGACGGAACCTTTTTGGTTCGCGATCACATGAAATCCATTCTCAAAAATATACGCATGCCCGACGATAGACGGAAGAGTTTGGATGGATTTACCGAACAACCCAATCGCTTCAGAAAGTGTCTTTGGTGTTTTCTCTTGGTTATCATTCAGCTTGTCCGCATTTGCGGTTGATTCCAAAAACAAGATTACAAGAACAGCAAAAGACAATAAGTAAGTTCTCATGGATTCCTTATCTTGCAAATCACTATCGATTTATTGACTGCTTAAAGAGAGTGGCATCTATTTCATCAGCATCATCTTGCGCAGCACAACCCGATCTCCGGTTTTCATCCGAATAAAATACATCCCCGTAGAAGAGCCTGATCCATCCCAAGTAAGTGTATGAATACCAGGTTGTACAATGCCAGAGAAAAGTGTCGCCACAGAACGCCCCAAGGCGTCGAACACCTCAACATTGACAAAAGCTGAGTGAGGCACTCCATACCGCATGGTCGTTTTCGGGTTGAAGGGATTCGGGAAATTCTGGCCAAGATAAAAGTCGCTTGGAATCTCACGGGAGTTCGCATCCACAGATGATGGCGAAACACCAAAGCCATGCACCTGAACACTATATGAACTGTGCGACGAATTGTTTGCAATCAATATACTACCGCCATATTCCTGTTCTACTGCCGGGCTGAATTGCACGATAACACGTTCGCGAGTATTGCTCCCTGAGTAAACGACTAATGGCAGGGTTGACAAAACGGAATAGCCAGCTGGTGTTACGAAACCCGTAACAAGTAAAGGTGAACCACCGGTATTCTGTATCCACAGGTCTCTAAGAGAGTCCGATCCGACTGGCACATCCCCGAATGACAATGATTGCAGATCTACGCTGATTTGAGGAG
>JAGVEU010000434.1 GCA_020057985.1 Calditrichota bacterium
ATCACTACACAGGCGAAATCAGACCGAGTGAGACTACGCTTGACAATCGCGAACTCCGGTATCCCAATGAGCCCGTGCGCCACAAAGCCCTTGATCTGGTCGGTGATCTTGCGCTTGTGGGCGTTCCCATCAAGGGTCACGTGCTCGCAGCCCGTGGAGGACACAGTTCGCACGTCGAAGTGGCGCGAATGCTGCGAAAGGTTTACGAAACCCAGCGGCTCACAAAAAAATATGGCTCGAAATCCGGCAAGGGTTATGTGTTTGACTCGCAAGCAATTGAAAATCTCTTGCCGCATAGGTTTCCCATGTTGCTTGTGGATCGCATTCTCGAGCTTGTGCCTATGGAAAAAGTCGTTGGTCTGAAAAACGTAACGCGAAACGAGCCATTTTTCAATGGACATTTTCCGGGGCACCCGGTCATGCCGGGAGTCTTGATTATCGAGGCCATGGGACAAACCGGTGGCGTCTTGTTGCTCAACTCCGTTGAAAATCCGCAGTCAAAAGTTGTTTATTTCACCGGATTGGACAATGTGAAGTTTCGCAAGACAGTCATTCCCGGCGACCAAGTCTATTTCACTGTTGAGATGAACCTGTTCCGCCGTGGAGTCTGCAAAATGAAAGGTGAAGCGCGGGTTGAAGGAACTGTTGTGGCTGAAGCCGAAATGACCGCGGTTATTGTTGACAAATAGAACGGAAAGTAACCATGACTCAAGTACATCCTTCCGCAGTGGTTTCTCCAAAGGCACAACTTGCGGAAAACGTCGTGATTGACGCACACTGCATTGTGGAGGACGACGTCACCATAGATGCGGGAAGCCATATATCAAGTTCCGTACGGATTTGCTCAGGATCGCGACTGGGCAAGAACTTGCGCATCTTTCATGGCGCATCTATCGGAGATGAGCCACAGGATTTGAAGTATGCCGGCGAGAAAACAGAACTCTTCATCGGTGACAACACAATGGTCAGGGAGTTTTGCACACTTCATAGGGGTACAACCGCGACCCGCCGAACAGTCGTCGGAAGCGACTGCATGTTAATGGCCTACACTCATATTGCGCATGACTGCATTGTCGGCAATCATGTGATTCTCGCAAATGGCGTTCAACTTGCCGGACATGTTGAGATTGAGGATTTCGCAATTCTCGGTGGAATCCTTCCTGTGCACCAATTCGTGAGAATCGGGCGTCATGCAATGGTCGGCGGCGGACTGCGGATCCCGAAGGACATTCCGCCATATATTCTCGTGGGGGGCTATCCGGCTCGATATTACGGATTGAACTCCATAGGTCTACGGCGTCGAGGATTTTCTGCCGAGACGCGGAGCATACTCAAGCGAGCTTACGCTCTGCTGTTTCAATCAAAGTTCAATACACAACAGGCTGTGAAGGAAATCCAGAGCGAATTTGGCAACATTGAGGAAGTGAAGCACATCCTTGACTTCGTCTCAAAGTCCAAACGCGGCCTTCTTCCGGGAAATCACTCAAGGCTTGTGGAGAACGACGACTAATGCCGCTTCATGTTTTTCAAGATCCGGCTTCGAGTGGCGAAGAACTGATGGCTCGCGATTCTGAGCTGCTTGATCTGGCTGCAAGGAATTTGATCGAGCCAACTCTCAGGTTCTATCGCTGGGGCGTGCCTACGATTTCGCTTGGCTTTCACCAGCGCCCTGATGTGCTTGACATGGGGCGGGTTACACAGGCCGGCATCCCCTGGGTGCGAAGACCAACTGGTGGGGCTGCCGTGATGCATAGTGAAGAACTCACTTACGCGATTGTGGTGCCTGCGCTTCACGACGTTAGCGGTTCGGCGAAGGTTCAGGAGTTTGTCGGCAAAGCCATTGCATTGGCGCTGAGCAGGATCGGCGTTGAGGCTACAGTTGAAGAACGCGGGGAGCCGCTTACTGCTCTGCCCAATCGCGCTTCGTGCTTTGTGCGCACTTCGCGCTGGGAGGTTGGAGTGCGGGGACGTAAACTCGTGGGGAGCGCTCAGAGAAAACTTGGTAACGCGCTCCTGCAACACGGTTCAATCCTTACAGGTAACGATCATTTGCGCCTCATTGAGTTTCTCGATCTGCAAAATGAAGGCACGCGGTTTCTGTTGCGCGAGAGACTAACCGCGAAATCCACTTCGATCTCCACGGAACTTGGTCACAACGTTCCCGACGCAGACCTGCGTGATGCTCTGGCCCGAAGCTTTGAAGAGCTCTATTCCGATTTCTTCCTCGTGAGTGGCGAGCGAGTATCTCTGGCATGAAGACCCAGCGCTCACGGAAGAACCTCCTGCTTCAAGGTGCCACCGGCTCAATCGGCAGGAGCACTC
The DNA here is from genome assembly GCA_020057985.1 of Calditrichota bacterium. GTDB lineage: Bacteria > Electryoneota > RPQS01 > RPQS01 > RPQS01 > JAGVEU01. Next base: position 2,323 of record JAGVEU010000434.1, read on the forward strand.
TCGCTGTTGTTCGGAAACATGCATCTCAATTCAGGATCATAGGTCTTTCGGCACATTCAAATAGTGAAGAGCTACTCGGTCTCGCCGAGGAATTCAAGGTTCAATCAGTTGCGCTTACCGATGAATCAAGAGCAGAGGATTTCAGAGTCGCCGCGCGTCGCTTGGGGATAGATCGGATTCATAGCGGTGCAGAGGCGGCAGCTGAGCAAGCGGCCGCTCTTGACTATGATTTACTCGTCAATGCGATGGTCGGTGGTGCTGGAATCGAACCGACACTGAAAGCGCTTCAAAGGGGCATCTCCGTTGCGCTCGCTAACAAAGAAACCCTTGTTGCCGCCGGCAGGATTGTGATGCGGGTTGCACGAGAAAACAAGGCAAGAGTTATCCCAATTGACTCCGAGCACAGCGCGATCATGCAATGTCTGATGGGTGAACAGAATGAGTCAGTGCGACGCATCTGGTTGACGACATCCGGAGGCCCCTTTCTAAAACGAAGCTCCAATGAACTTGCCAAGGTAGGAGTTCAGGAGGCGCTTGCCCATCCGACATGGAAAATGGGGCCGAAGATCTCGATTGATTCAGCAACGCTCTTCAATAAGGGCCTGGAAGTGATTGAAGCAGCATGCCTATTTGACCTTCCTGTTGATCAGATCGAAGTGGTTGTGCACCGTCAATCCGTTGTCCACTCGATGGTCGAGTTCTGCGATGGCAGTATCAAGGCACAAATGAGCACACCGGATATGCGACTTCCAATCTTGTTTGCACTGAGCTACCCTGAGCGCATCCAGAGTGAGATTGTGCAAACAAGAATTCCTGAATTGCATGCCCTTACATTTGAAGAAGTGCCGAAAGGCAATTTCCCATGTCTGGAGCTTGCCTACGAGGCACTGCGCATGGGTGGCACAGCGCCGGCAGCGCTCTCAGCGGCAGACGAGGTGGCTGTTCAGGCTTTCCTCAACGGCAGCATTGAGTTCTCGGAGATTGTTCGAGTGCTCAACGAAGTGCTTAACCTCTGGCAATACGAATCGGATGAAGCATTGGAAACAGTCATGAACGCTGATCGGCGCGCTCGCGCAATGGCCACGGAATATGTGCTTAGGTTATCCTCAAAGCATAAGGCTGTCTCATGCTGCTGACCATTCTTGCCTTCGCAGTGGTGGCCGGAGTCATTATTACGATTCATGAATTCGGACACTTTCTCGCGGCGCGCCTGACAGGAATGCGTGTGAAACGTTTTTCCATCGGCTTTCCACCCAGACTGTATTCACGGAAGATCGGCGAGACTGAGTTTTCGATTTCATGGATCCCGCTCGGCGGCTACGTGCAGATTGCCGGAATGGTGGACGAGTCCTTGGACGGTGAGGAAGTGACAGGTGCGAAAGATGAGTTCATGTCCAAGAATGCATGGCAAAAAGCGTTTGTTCTTTCTGCCGGTGTGATCATGAACTATCTCACTGCATTTTTTCTGATTGCGGGGTTAACAGCCGTAATTGGAATCGGCGAAGTCAAAGAATCTCGTATCGGTGAAGTTCTGCCGGACAATCCAGCCGCCGCCGCAGGTGTTCTGGCACAAGATGAAATTGTCTCGGTCAATGGTGTGTCAACTCCGCTCTGGGAGGATTTGGTTAAGGCTATCAGCCATGCGGGAGACACAGTTCTGCTGATACTCAACCGACCCTCGTCTGGAGAGCAGATTCAGATTCTAATTCCGACAAAATCCGTTGATGATGTCAATGGCGGTCAACGTCGCGTAATCGGAATTGCGCCCCATGTGACGATCCGCTCTGCCAGTTTAGGTGAGACGATCGAACAGGCATGGACATTCTGTTACAGAACAACAACGGACATTGTCGGTTTTCTTTCTCAACTGGCGCATGGCAATGGCAGTATCTCGCAGCTTTCAGGGCCGCTCGGTGTCGCGAAACTCTCTGGTGAAAGCGCGAGACAAGGCCCCGGCGCATTTCTGTTCTTCATCGCATTTGTCAGTGTGTCTATTGCTTTTCTGAATATCTTGCCATTTCCTGCGCTCGACGGCGGACACATCGTCTATGTGATCATCGAGGCCATCATTCGCCGACCGATTCCGACCAAGGCGAAACTTATCATCCAGCAGGTTGGAATGGCCACTCTGTTGCTGCTCGTCTTGATTGTATCCTATCATGACATCATGAGGATGTTTTTCAATTAAGAGTCTGCTCCAATACCTAATGGGAAAAAGCAATGTTAATCAGCGCTTTGTGTCTCTGATACAAACCGCTCTGGCTCTGTTCGCCATCTTCACCTGCAACGCTTCGCAAAACCTTGTAGCCGCTCAGAGCGACGAGGCGAAGTCCCGAGCGATGGATTATTTCATTCGTGGTACGGTCGCGGATCAGATGCAGGACTATTACCGCGCGATATTCCATTATCAGGAGGCGTTGCGCTTCGACTCCACTTCCAGCTTTATCTTTGTCTCCCTCGCACAGGACTATATTCTTCTGGACAATGCACGCGAGGCCGAAAACCTTCTGAACAAAGCTCTGGCACTTGATCCTGACGATGTCTCGGCACTGGAACTGAAGTCAGTGCTAATGCATGGCATGAACAGGCTCCCTGAGTCGCAAGCCTGTCTCGAAAAGCTGATCAAGCTCGCTCCCAAGAAGATCACATACCAGAAGCAGTTGCTATCTCTGTACCTTGCCACTGGAATGTTTGATAAAGTGGACGCGCTCGTAAAGAGAATCAGCGACGTGGAGGGTGAGTCTGGTGATTTGACGAGACAAGTGCTGACGGTCTATCTCATGGCAGAGCAGCATGATCGTGCCATACCCTATTTGCAAAAACTGCTTGCCAAGGATTCCACTGACGCTGCCATAATCTACACGCTTGGAACAACCTACCTGCAGAAAGGCGATACTGTCCGCGCTGAAGGTCTTATTGATCGGGCAAATGCTTTGGAACCTGCGAACCCCCGCTATTGGTTGGGTCGCTCAGCAATTCAGTATGACCGCCGCAACTATGAGCGAACCATTGCCATTCTCCAAGTGGCAATTTCACAAGTGGGTGATCAG